>PUJZ01000077.1 GCA_003550345.1 Methanomassiliicoccaceae archaeon | reverse complement strand
TTGTCGTTGAAAACATCATCCGGTTCCAGGGTATCGTCCTGGAAAAAGTAGGTGGTCTCATCGCCGTAGTAAGCGTGGGCGTAGTGGTCGAAATCCACTCCACCGTAACGCTGGCTGTAGATGAGAGCATCATCACGATCATCAATTTTCCCAAACTCGACCTGGTGATGAATTCTACCGGGAGCACCGTCTTCTTCCCGGTACAGCTGGGGAATGCCTTCCCCGTTTTCCTCGTGCAGGTTAGTTTGGTCAAGCACCCCATAATTAAAGACGTAGCTGCCGCCGCCGTACTCTTCATCATCGCCACTCCAGTTACCCCAGGCATATTCTCCGGTTTCATGGTCATCGAGCTCAAAATCGATCAGGGCAGAGTCTGCTTGAGCCTGGGCCCGGGTAAACAGGGTCCAGCTGTCATTAGTGGTAAGCCTGTCCGGGTCCCCCTCACCTGGCGGATTAGCCTGGCTTTCGGGGATAAAAATCGATTCGAAGGGTATATCCTCCCAATCACCATCATCAGCCAGGGGGTTGGTCTCCCCATCGTCGCCGCGCCACCAGGTAAGATCCGAGAAAGAGCCCTCGACGATCTCTCCGTCAAGGTCAATCCCGTAATAACTGCCATCCACGGTAATGTTATCCCTGGCCCGCCAGGTAGCGGTGTCTTCAGTGTTGTTTATTGAACTTGCGGCATTATCCAGGTGATTTATGCTGACGCTTTTATCCTCATCCACTTCAAAGAGCTGTGCGGTGCCCGCGCCTGCTTCGAAGACCAGCTCCAACCTATCCTCTTCTTCCTCGTTGGTGATTCTAAATTGCCCCTCATGGCTTTCCCCGTAATAGTCAGGTTCCTCCACCCATTCCACCTTAAGCCAGTCCTCCTCAAAACCACCTATTAAATCATAAAGATCTTCAATGTCGTGGAAGTCGTCCTCGCTTATAGTTTGAAATACATTGTTATAATGCACTTCCTCACCATCACCAAATGTCTCGTTGCGATCGATTGTTTCAACAATCCCCAGTTCTTCAGCTGTTTCTCCATCTTCTTTATCACTAATTATTATCTCATAAAAAGTAGCGCTGTTATCGATATCCAGGTGTTTATAGCCTGCATCACCATTTTCAGCGCTGAAAAGATCCTCCCATCCGGTATGGTTTAACTCACCTAATCTGTCATTGAGGGCACTGTTGAGGGCCCCTTCAATGCCGCCCTCCTCGCTATCTGTGATCCGCAAATCACCGACCGCAACTGTTTCGACGTAATTTTCATAGACTCGCCGGGACTCTTCTGTGCCACCCCGCTCAACAGCACCGTTAAATTTCAGCTCATCGGCGGTAGCGCCTGAGAAAGTCAGCTCGTAGATGGCGCCTTCTCCACCATTGTTAAAGGTGAGCTTGCTTATATTATCATCACTATCGTGCCCCACATTAAAAACTTCGATTTCCCGGGTATCGTTTTCCAGATCATTATTTATTTCGCCGATTTTTTCATTGATTGCATCTTTTATGCTTGCTAAATCTTCACCAGAAACACCTACCTCGAAGCTGTATTCATGGAGCACCGTTTCACCGGAAGTCCACTCTCCAGATTCCCTGTCTTTTGTATTGTATTCATTTAGCCCGAGTTCCTCTGCCAGGTTGCCCGCGATTCCATTGATTGTAAGGGCATAGAGGCTTTCATTTTCAATGCTTAAGGAACGCTGATTATCCGAACCTGAATCAACGGTAAACCCTCCCTCATCAATGCCGTCGTTATCCATAGCATCACTTAAAGCTGTATCGATGGCATCCGCAATCTCTTCTATAGTTTTACCCTGCACTTGCTCATCAAGTGTAATCGTATGTTCGTGCCAGACAGCGTCAGCCTTTACCTCTTCATCGTTCCGGTTGATATCATCATCGAACCCGAGCTCGTCCGCGGTGGAACTATCAGCTTGATCATTAAAGGTAATCCGGTAGAGGGATTCGTTCGTGAAAGATAACTGCCTGAGGCCGTTTTCGTTTTCGGACTCCTCGAGATCAACCGTAAAACCGTTTATATCTTCTTCACCACCAGAAAAAGTATGCTCGATAGCATTCTTTAATTCTTTGATATTGAGGCCGCCGATATCATTTTCTCCATCAGGTTGAATATCGAAGGTATAACCATCATAAACTGCTTCTCCGTCCTTACTACCATCCTCAGGGTCTACCTCTATACCAGCCAGACCCAGTTCATCCGCAACCGAGTCAGCACTGTTACTCTCAAAGCTAACCCGGTAAAGATCGGAACCGTTTTCCACCCGGAGGAAAGACTTGCCGTTCCCGTTGTCTTCCCTTGTTACCGTTATATCTTCATATACACCGTTTTCACCATCATTAAAAATTTTACCGGCAATCTCGCCAAGATCATCCCCGGCGTCAATATTAAACTCGTGAGTTTCTTCCTGTATTAACTCGCTACCATTTTTTGTTTCATTCTCAGCGACAGTACCATTTATCCCCAGGGCATCCGCGCCGTCACCTGAAATCGTGATTTCTTCTCCCGTGTTGTTTGTTACCTTGATCCTGATTCCATCTTTACCGTTAACCGTTATATCTTCAATTTCAAATTCGATGTCTGTTCCATTATTATTAAAATAACCATTGAGAACCTCGATAAGATCAGTATCTATTTTTTTATCCTCATTTGCCGTAAATAGCTTTTCTTCTTCACCAACTTCTACAGTAATCTTTTTACCATCAAACAAAAACGCCTCCGTAGTGGCTGTTATCTGTTCACTTTCCTTCGCCTCGTAGGTGGCGGTAGCTTCCATCGCTGCACCTTCTGCCGTCATGTAGGTAAGCCCTAAATCAACTTCGCTCTTATCATCAGATTTGTAGGTAACCTCCCCACCGATTTCTGCATTCTCTGCCGCCCGGTAGGTCAGCTCGAGGTCGATCTCGCTATCCACAACGGAGCGGTAGTAGGTTTTCAGCTCAATTGGATCCTCCAGGCGTTTTCTATCCTCGTAATCGGTAACCTCAAAGTGGGTATAGAGGTTATTTTCATTTTCTTCCCTGGTCCTAAATGAAATCTCAGTAGCATCGTCGTGGATTTGATCACCTTCGGGCTCGAAATCAAAACTCGGCTCGTGAGCGATATCCCGCCAGGCGAACTCCGTCTCTGAATTCCTCTCAGTACCGGACACTGCCACATCCATTCGCGCGTCAAAAGAGCGGCGCTCAGCGGAATGATCAGTCGGGTTTACCCCGCGGATAACATCATCGTCAAAGCCTGCTCCGTCCCCCTCACCCGGCACTCGAAAATCAGCAAAAGTAGCCATAAACGGCACTTCGGCTGCGGTTTCCACCCGGTATTCTCCGGCAGGCATGATGTCTGGAGTAGTTGTCGTGGCTGCGCTTTCCAGGCCCAGGGCAGCTACGGTATTATCTTCAGCATCTTCACCAGCACTATCAAAAAAACTGATCCCCCCGAAAGGCTGGGCCCGGGTTTGCACCCGGTAGTCGCCTGCGGCCAGGCCGGTGCTGCTGAAAGATTTTAAACCGGTGGTTTCTCCGCCGGTGGGACGGGTGTTGATATCTTCTGCACCATAGCCGTTCATCAACCCCAGGATATGAGATTTTTTTGCCTGGGCTTCACCGACGATGGTTTCGATATCGAGGCTGTAGCGGCCTGCTTCGGCGCTGG
>PUJZ01000082.1 GCA_003550345.1 Methanomassiliicoccaceae archaeon | reverse complement strand
GCCCGCTGAGCCCGAGGAAGCAACCCGCTGAAATGAAGCGCTATCTGTTGATCTCACCGTGCCGTAATGAAGCGCAATACATGCGGGAAACGCTCGACAGTGTGATTTCGCAGTCTGTTCTTCCGTCTAAGTGGGTGATTGTTGACGACGGTTCAACGGACGAGACACCCGGAGTCCTGGCCGAGTACGCCACAGTTTACCCGTGGATCAGCATCTTGACGCGCCCTAACCGGGGACACCGGTCCGTTGGACCCGGCGTGGTAGATGCCTTCTACGCAGGATATGAAACCATCAACCCAGACGAGTACGACTATCTCTGCAAGCTGGATCTTGATCTGCGCTTGCCGCCACGGTACTTCGAGACGCTGATGGAGCGAATGGAAAACAATCCTGGGATCGCCACGTGCAGTGGGAAGGCGTACCTCGAAGAGGCGGGTGAACTGGTGAACGAACGACACGGCGACGATACCTCGCTCGGGATGACCAAGTTCTACCGGGTCGACCGTTTCAAAGCCATCGGCGGCTTTGTGCGTGAGGTGATGTGGGACGGCATTGACTGCCACATGTGCCGGATGCACGGCTGGCTTGCCTGCAGCTGGGATGACCCTGAGCTCCGCTTCGTTCACCTGAGGCCCATGGGGTCCAGCCAGTCCGGAATTCTTTCAGGGCGCATGCGTCACGGGTATGGCCAGTACTATATGGGTACCGGCATTCTTTACATGGCTACCAGCGCCGTATCGAGGTTCAATCAGAAGCCCTACGTTCTCGGTGGACTTGCTATGCTGTGGGGGTGGGTCGATAGCGCGCTTAAGCGTAAGCCACGGTACCCTGATGCTCAGTTTCGCAACTTCCTTCGGGATTATCAGAGGAGGGTTGTCTTCTTTGGTAAGAAGCGGACGATGGAGCAGCTTTCAAAGCCAGTCCGCCGGGACCCTCTGTGCATGTAGTGGTGGCGGTCCCGCGGAGTCGCGCTCTGCGAGTGTATTCTCCTGGCGGCATCCAGGAACCGTTTGGCAGTTCGAACCGTGTACTGTTGCCCGTCGACGACAACTCGGGGAAGAGTTCCCTTCGAGTTCTGACAAAGCATGAGATTGGTTCTGCGGTTGTAGGATCTGTGCCCGTCGCGGTGCCCTCCGAGAACCCAACATGCGTTCTTCATTCGTCATAGGATTGGGGAGGAGCAGGTTTAACGTATAGTGGGGAGCGGTATTGTCTTCGGAGGCCATAATGACTTGGGGTAAGTGAAGGGTACCGAATGCCCGAGAGGTACTGCAACCTCGGTCTTAGCACAGAAGCCGGCCACCATGACGATGAAGTGAACAATGGTAAAGCTATCGACGTGTAGAAGCAGCGCGAACATCCACGCGCTGTTCAGTTACCTCTGCGACCAAGAGGCGTTTCCGTGCGTGAACCCGACGCTTGATCGCTTGCAGAGCTGCGCGACTAGAAGTGATAGTGTTGTGGCAGACTTACCTGAGCGCGCTAAGATTCGCACCGGTAAGGGCCAACCCTGTGGGGTCTTATTTCTTGCAAACCCCACGAACCCCGATCTCGTCGGGCGGGCCGTTCGCAATGCAAAGGCCGCCTGCGAAATGCTTGGCGAGCAGCTGGGTATGGTTGTTCTACAGCCGTTGGCCGATGGTGTGTTCGAAGGTCTCAGTTACGTACTGTGGCCATGGGTCCGGCCGGTGAGCAACTCGCGTTACGTTGCCCTCATCCAGCGGCGAATTCTTCGGTCGAAGGTGTTGGCCTGGCTGCGGAAGGCAACGGATCGTACCAAGCTTCGGGACGCGAACACGAAAGGCCATTTCGTGAATGCGCTCACGAACCTCGCCTCGATTGGAGATTTGCCCGACGAAATGACCCGTGAAGCTGCCCGTGGACTAGAACGCCTTCAGGCGGGCGAATGGCGGCCGTATCAGGTCCTTGAACACAACGACCTCTGGTTTGGGAACATTATGCTTCCGCCGTCCCGGCGCGATCGAACCGGCTGCCCTTTCTACATCATCGATTGGGCCGGCGCTCGTACCAGAGGCTTCCCCATCTTCGACCTCATCCGCCTCTCCCTCACGACGGGTGTATCCGGCAGGGCGCTGAACCGCGAGATTCAACGGCACTGCACGATACTGGGGTGTTTGCCGATTGACGCCATTCATTACCTGCTGGCAGCGCTTGGTTATCTCGAGCAAACCCTGGAGTATTTCCCAAGAGAGCGGTATAACGAAACTGCTCAGGCTTGCTATAAGACTATAAGGGGTTCGTCGTAAATGGCTATCGTAATTGAATTCGTAGGAGTCCCCGGCGTAGGCAAGACTACGCTCGCCAATGCGCTTAAAGAGAAGCTTGTTGGCCAGGGATTGTCAGCGCACACGAAGCCGCGTGGACGTCATATTTTCTATTGGACCACCTACGGCGAGGGTTCGGAATCTTACCGCAAACGCTCCGCTGCTCCCCATGCGCGTTTGACAAGTGGCATCTACCGAGAACTCATTCGTATGGCGGGCATTTACTTCTGGATGGCGGCTTTTGCATTGAGTGTGCGTCCTTTCCAGCTTCGAGCTCTCAAACATGGTAAGCTGGTAGTGGGCTGGTATCGCCGTGTCGGGCGGGCATTTCGGTCAAATGGGAGCGTGCATGATGTATGTATCTTGGATGAAGGTGTTTACCATCTACTTACTCGTACCGCCATGTTTGGCGAGCGCTACTCCACGTATTGTCTTCAGCAGATCGCAAAACGGTTTTCGCAAGCACCTGAACGTTTGCTCGTATTCATCACAGCTTGTTATCCGGAACAGGCGCTGTATCGCAGACTCAAAAGGCACGGCAACCAAAACGACATTACTATTCGCTTGCCTCGCAATGATCAGTGTACTTACGAAGAAGCGATCGCAATTCATAAGGACCACGATGCGTGCGTGAGGCATATACTATCGGCGATAGAGGCCATGCCGAATGGACGATGTATTGCTTTACCTATGAATAACCCGTTAAACGAGAGCACTCAAGAGATTGCTTCTACTCTTCCGAATAATGGTAAGTCTAGTTGATCAATTTATCCCAGTGGCCCCGCTTCAGTCGCAATATCTTCGGCTTGCACAATTCCGACCCGATGCTCCGGTGTTTCCGTAGATGTCGATGGCGAGGGCTATTGCTGCCTGTTCGCAAGCAATCGACAACGCTCATCGGACAGCGCTTGACGTGTTTGCAGAGGGGGATAGCCGCAGCTCTGGGTTCTGACCGCTTGAAGAGAAGCTAAGTATGGCGTTGGTTATCGAGTTTATCGGGACGCCGGGATGCGGGAAGACGACGATCGCGAACGCCCTCATGCGTGAGCTACGGGGTAGAGGTGTGCAGTCTCGGCTTGGGTCTACCGATGAATGGCTTCAGTACATGGCGGAGACGCGACCTGAATTGCCGCTGAAGCGCCGCATACCTGAGATCGTTATCTCCAACGGGTTCATCGGCCCCCTGTGCGCTCCATCTTCTTACCTCTGTTCACTGCTGCTTGCAGCTAGTATGCGCCCGTTCTCCATCGCACATTTCCGGCGCGCAATACGTTTAGCTGGGTGGCTGCGAATGGTCGGATTACTCTGGCGTAGGACTTCTTCAGAGGTGTTCGTTATCGACCAAGGGAGCTTCCAGATACTGCTAAGTATGCTTATGCATTCTGAGGCCTATTCTTCCAAACTGTTTGATTTACTAGTTCGACGTATTGAGCGCACGGTTCGACATCTGTACGTGATCGTTCAGAGTCTGGATGCCCAAGAGCTCGCTAACAGGCTGCATAAGCGTCAAAGAATGGCTGACGATGAGCCCTT
>PUJZ01000050.1 GCA_003550345.1 Methanomassiliicoccaceae archaeon | reverse complement strand
CGCCCGTCCAGTCCACGGGGTCCGTAAGGAAGTCGATGGTGCCGGTGGTAATACTGCCATCCACACCGACATCGCCGATTTCATTGACATGCTCAAAAGCCAGCGTGAAGGTAAGGTCGCCGGCGATATAGATGGAATAGGGTTCGCCCGGCCAGGTCACCAGCGCACCGATTCTGTTGGCGACGATGGTGGCTCCGGGATCAATAACACCGCCGAGGTAGAGTCCGCCGATGGTATTAACAGCATTAATCATAGCATCTTCTCCAATATCGCCGCTCGGAACCCGGACTTCACCGATACTGTCGCCGGCCTGGACGAGACCGTCCAGATCGCCGTCGGTGACCGTGACATCGCCGATGTTGCCGGTCTGCGCGATGACACTGCCAGAGATCACTTCCGCCGTCACGTCGCCGATATTCTGACTGGCCTGGACAAGTCCGGCGATATCACCAGCAGCATCAACATGACCGATATCCGCTCCGGCCGTTACCTCACCGACAATATCGCCCATGACCGTCACATCGCCGATACTCCCGTCAACGGAGACGATACTTCCGTTTGCCGAAATATTATCACCGACAAAAACATCACCGATAGTCTCTTCGATAACGATCTCGCCGGCGAGCCAGTCGTTAATATAGATCGAATAGCCTTCACCCGGCGCTTGCGTCAGCAGGCCGATGTTTCCAGCGGATACGGCAGCGCCGTCGATAACGTTTTGCCCCACGAACAGTCCGCCGTCCCAGTTATCAACGCCGGTGAAGTCAATCGTTCCCGCTGCGGTCATATCGATTTCAACACCTACATCACCAACGGTATTCACCTGGGTAAGCGTCAGGTTAAAATCAAGGTTGTTTGCTGCATAAATAGAATACCCTTCGCCCGCACCGGACTGGAGTTCCAGTATTGCGTCGGCAATAATATCCGCGTCAACATCTAAAAGTCCGCCAAGGTACAGCCCGCCGATGGTTCCTTCGCTATCATCCGCACTGATAACGGCGGTATTTTCGATATTGCCCGCCACCCGGACTTCACCGATATTACCTCCGGCCTCGACCTGCCCGGTCAGGTCGCCGTCGATATCGACGTCGCCGATGTCTTCTCCGGCGGTTATACGCACCTCCAGGTCTTCACCATCGGTGTAAAGTCCTTCGATCGAGCCGTCGGCATGGACGTTGCCGCCCAGCCAGTCACCGGCGTCGAGCACGATGCCGATATCGCCTTCCACGTATAGGGCATGCCCGTCGCCCGGCCCGGTCGAGAGCACGCCGACCAAATCCGCCTCCAGGGCGGCGTCTTCATCGATATTTCCGCCGACATACAGTCCGCCGTTCCAGGTCACGTTATCGCTAAAGTTAATCGCTCCATCTTCCGTTATACTGCCCTGGATACCGACATCACCGACAGTTATATTAGAGAGCGCAAGTTCAAAACCGAGGTCACCGGCGACATAGATGGAATATCCTTCGCCCGGGTCATCGCCAAGCGCTGCTATCTCGCCGGCTTCGATGACGGCTAACTCATGCAGCGTACCGCCGAGGTAAAGTCCGCTGATGGTTCCGGTACCGGCACCGGCATTAATTTCAGCGTCTTCTCCGATATCGCCGTCAAGAACTCTTACTTCACCTATATCTTCACTGGCATCGATGAGACCTGTAAGATTACCGGTCTCGACGGAAACATTACCGATATTGCCGTCCAGCGCAATCACGCCGCCGGCGTTTTCACCGCCGCTGCCGCTGATTGATCCCGCGGTGACGTCACCGATAGCGCCTGCGGCCTGAACCAGTCCGGCGATATCGCCCACGACCGTCACATCGTCGATGCTGCCGGTTTCCGACACGACACTTCCGGTCGCCGTTATACTGCCGCCGACGAACACGTCGCCGATATCACCGTCGATAACGATATCCCCCGCGAGGTCGTTTTCAACGTAGATGGATTCCGACAGCGAGCCTATTTCGTCAGCGAAAACACTTGCTCCTGCAATGACGCTGCCGCCGACATACAGCCCGCCGGTCCATTCGTTGTTAGCACCAAAATCGATCCCGCCCGCAGCGGTTATATCATTGCCGACGCCGATGCTGCCGACGCTGCCGGCGCCGGAGAGGTCAACGTTCGCCCCGACATATGTTCCGACATAAAGGGAATACGTTCTGCCGTCAATTTCAGGGAGTGTGTCGATTGCGTCGGCAATGACGGTCAGGTTTCCGTCGACGCTTTCGCCGATGAACAGCCCGCCGGTCCAGGCAACGCCGCCAAAGTTGATTTCGACAGGATCGGTAATACTGCTTCCAACACCGACGTTACCGAAGGTATTCACACCGGTAAGGTTCAGGTTGGCATTTAGATCGCCGTCGATATAGATGGAATAACCTTCACCCGGGCCGTCGGAGAGTTCAAGAATTTCGTCGGCGGAGATGTCGGCATCCTCGTGAATACCGCCAGCTACGTAGAGTCCGCCGAGGGTTCCCTGGGCGTCGATCACGGCCGTACTTTCAATATCACCGCCGACGTATATTTCTCCGATGTCGGTATCAACTATCAGGCTGCCGGCCAGGTTACTATCGATCTCGATGTCGCCGATACTGCCGGTAGTCGCCACGACGCTGCCGTCATCCGTGAGAGAACCTCCCACATAGACATCACCGATTGTTCCGTCTATCTCGATCTCGCCGGCGAGGTCATCGGCGACATAGATATCGTATCCATTGGCATAACCTTCGTCCGTCAGATCACTGAGCGCGGCGATTTCGTCTGCTGAAATAGTTGCTCCTGCAATGACGCTGCCGCCCACGAACAGCCCGCCGGTCCAGGTCAGGTCATCAAAGTCGATCGAGCCGCCAGCGGTTATATCATCTTGCACGCCGACATCGCCGACGGCATCCACCTGCGAGAAGGAGAGTTCAAAGTCGAGGTCACCGGTGACATAGATGGAGAATCCTTCGCCCGGTTCGCTCTCCGTCGAGAGTTCTTCAATTACCTGGGCTTCAATGTCTGCTCCGGACTCCAACTCGCCTCCGAGGTATAGTCCGCCGATGTTTCCAGCAAGAGCAAGGATTTCGGCATCTTCGGTTATGTCGCCTTCTACTCTGACTTCGCCGATATTCTCTGATGCTCCGACTAAGCCGCTAAGGTTCCCCAGGGTCACTGTAACATTGCCGATACTGCCTAACTGCGCTATAATGCCGCCCGTACCAACACCGCCGCTGCCGCTGATCGCCCCGGCGGCAACATCACCGATATTATTTACTGCCTGAACGAGTCCGGCTATATTGCCGGTGACGGTAACGCCGCCGATACTGCCGGGATCTGACACGACACTGCCGTCCGACGTTATATCGCCGCCGACGTATACATCACCTACATCATCGTCCTCAATCCTTACCTCACGTTCGAGGCTGCCTTCGATTCTGATGGACTCCGACAGGGTGCCGATCCGATCGGCCACGATCGCGTCTCCGTCCAGGACGCTGCCGCCGACGAAGAGCCCGCCGGTCCATTCGGTATTGTCGAAGGTGATTGCTCCGTCACCGGTGATATCATCACCGACCGCGATGCTGCCGACGCTGCCGGCGCCGGAGAGGTCGAGCGTATCGTCGAGGTCTTGTCCGATATAAATGGAATGGTCCTCGCCGACACCCTGTGCAAGGACGCCGATTCCGTCAGCACTGATGGTCAATCCTTCGTCGAGGCTCCCGCCGATGAACAGTCCGCCGTTCCAATCAAGATTCTCAAAGTCGATTTCTACTTCTTCGCTGACGCTGCCGGCGATAGCGACATCGCTGATTAAATTCACATCGGGAAGGGCCAGGCCGACTGTGAGATCGCCGTCTATGTAGAGCGAGTACCCTTCGCCCGGTTCGGTGGAGAGTTCAAGGATTTCGTTGGCTGTGACACCGGCGCCGGGCTCGAGTACGCCGCCGATATGGATTCCGCCGATG
>PUJZ01000089.1 GCA_003550345.1 Methanomassiliicoccaceae archaeon | reverse complement strand
TCTTCGTCACAGACGGCCTGAAAGAGATCCGGACGTCCATCAGTGAGGTTTTCCCCCAAGCCCGTCACCAGACGTGTTGGGTGCACATCGCCAGGAACATCGCCCACAAGGTGCGCGTCAAGGACCGGAGCACGGTGCTTTCCCAATTGAAGACCGTCTACAATGCCGGCTCCGCCCAAGCGGCGGAAACAAGACTCTCTTCCTTTCGCGAACGGTGGAAGAACACCTATCCCCGCATGGTCCGCACCCTCGACGACACAGCCAGTCTCTTCACCTTCTTCGCCTTCCCCGAAGCCATTCGCTCCAGTCTCTATACCACCAATCTCATCGAGAACTTCCACCGGCAGCTGAAACGGAAGACGAAAACCAAGGTCCAGTTTTCCAATCTCGGGTCGCTGGAACGCTTCCTCGTCCAACACGCGATCGAATACAATCAAAAGCACAGCGACAAGGCACACAAAGGATTCAAGCAGGTGCGGGCGGAGCTTGAGGAACTATTCCGGGAATACTACGGCGAATGAGTGACTGCAGGTATATTGAGGGGATTCCATTTACACAAACTTCTTGACACTCTCTGAATTTCGTTCATTTCGTTTTTATTCGGACGCAAATGTTATATAATGTTACTATACATGTTTTTGACACAAGGTATTCACGTCCATAAGATGTACATGTTCATGCATGAAAATGCTCCCATATCGCCATTTTCGGATTCTGCTATAGACTCGGCACGTCATTCGCAAACTAGCCGCTAAAGGGGTTGTTCTCATGGGCGCTTTACCGGAAAATCTTGATTTCCAACTCTATCTCACCCTCTTTTTCGTATTCCTTGTCGTCCTCGGTATGCTCTTCGGTTTCTTGCGCGGAGCGAGGAACACGGCGTACGCGCTGGGGGTGAAAGTTCTATTCTACGCCCTCTTTTTCATCACGCTGATACCGATGACGAACTTCCTTTGGACCCTCGAGCTTCCCGCCGCCATGGATGCACTCGCCGGAGCCGTACCCGAGGCCCGGGGCGCGCAGAACCTCCAAGAAGCCGTGATGTTGATCCTTGAGAGCGGCGTCGGTGAGGACATGAGCGGTCTTTTATCTCATGGCGCCGTCATCCCCCTCATCGAGGGAGTGGCGCTTTTTGCCCTGAAGATCGTGTATCTCATCCTCTTTTTCACGGTATTCAGGATCATCTACAGCTTGATCTTCTTCATCATCAAACTGATCATCTTCCCCCGCAAGAAACGCAAGAAGAAGACCTGGGCCTCCCGGGGCATCGGTGCCGGCATCGGCGCCTTTTCCGGAGTCGTCAGTATCTTCTTGTTTTTGATATTCTTCGGCGGGCTCATGAGCATCAACGAGAGTCTCGTGTCGATTTTCGACGAAGCCGAGGATGTCATCGTGGAAGAAGACCCACACTCCGTACCGCTCGCCTATGATCCCGACGCCCAGGGCCAGCAGCTCCCCTTCGACCCCGAAGATACAGATGAAGCCGTGGACTATTTGCGGGAAGTCATCGAGGCCTACAACAACAACCCCTTCGTCCAAATATTCAGCGAACTCCGTCTCACCGACGAAGTGACCGGAAGAGAGACCGAGCTGCACATCTACCTCTTCGACATGATTTTCTCTTTCGACTACTATTTCGAATATGAAGGTGAAGATGACGAGGAAAACGATGTAGAGAATCCCGTCATCGAACGCCGGGTGTCTTTCCGGAAAGAACTCTCCATCGTCGCCGAAATCGCCGGAATCGTTCTCGGTTCCGACTACCTGGAAACCGAAGACCTGTCAGACATATCGGGTGATGACGTCCGTGCCGTGTTCCGCTCGCTTTCGGCCTCCGACCTCCTTTCCGTCGCCATCCCCGTGGCCATCGAAGCGGGCGCCGACTTCTATGAAGACATCGACCTCGAAGACGATGTCCGCCGCCAGATCTATGCCATCCCCTGGGATGAAGAGATCGATCAGCTCGGCGCCATCGCCGCCTTGGCCTTCGATATCATCCATCATGCCGGCCTTCTGGACGACGACACCGACTACGAGACCGTCACCCTCGATGGCGACGACATCCGCGACCTTTTCGACCAGCTCGCCGAAAGCAATCTCGTCACCCTTTCCGCGTTCGTGGCCATCGAGTTCGCCGTCGATATGATGGATGAGAACATGCGAGCCATCATCACCGTTCCCGAAGGCCTCGAATGGGACAAGGAGTTCCGTGCCTTCGGCGCTTTCATCGGTGCCGTCGTCGACACCGGCGTCACCGTCGGCCAGCTGCAAGACGGCGACCCGAACGTCATCCTGGAGGCCATGGCCGGTCTCGACACGACCATCGCCCTCGATTCGCTCCTTTTCAGTCACGCCCTCAAGAACATCCTCTCGGGTGAAGGCGACTTCGAACAACTCGATATGCTCGTCGTGCATGATAATATCCTCTGGTTCGACGAATGGGACGAAGACGACGAGATTCTCGAAAAGGGCGAACTCCGTCGCATCCTCCTCGCCTTGAACGAGATGATGCGCGTCGCTGCCAAGATCGATTTCGATGCCATCGGTCCCGACGCCATCGTCCATTTCGACAAGGAGGCCTTTGATGCGCTCATGGCCTCCGACATCATCGCCCACACCATCGGCAACCAGCTTGTCGACATGGCCGAGGAACAAGATATCCTCACCATACCCCACACCGTGAAAGACAACGTCAAAGTCGCAGAGGAAGACGTTCCCGTCATCCTGCGTGACGAACTGACGCGAATCTATGACGCCTTCATGCTCTTGGATCTCGAGGAGGTCGATTTTGACGAACTCGACGCCGAGATCGAAGGGATCATCATCGGCGCCCTCGCGACGGAAGAGGACCCGACAATCCTCGATGAAGAGAAGGCCGACACCTTGCTCGCCTCGGAGATCCTCCATGCCACCGTTTCCACCCTCCTTCTCGACATGAGCGCCGACGCCGACGATTTCCTCGTCGTGCCCCACTATGACAGTGATGAGAATCTCATCCGCACCACGGACGATGTCGACGGCATCGAGTATGTGAGCCGAGACGAATTCAAGAATGTCCTCCGGGGCATCCTCTCACTCGACCTTGCGAACTTCGAGGATTTCGAAAACATCGGCCTCGACCTCATCACCGCCAATATCTCCACTCTTCTCGATTCGGCCATCCTCCACGCCACGGTCTCGAATCTCATGATCGACATGAGTGATGTGGAAGAGGGTGAAGACCAATTCCTCGTCGTTCCCTACTTCACCCAAGACTATGATGAAGCCGACCCCGCCGACCCTGCGACCCGGGTGCGCTTCACTGTCGGTCCCGAACCCGGGCCGGAAGAAGAGGACAAACGGACCGAATACATCGCCAAGACGGAACTGGAGAATGTCGTCGGCGCAATCGATGCCATCGGCGACTTCGACAGCTTCGACGATTTCGAGGGGTTGGACGACATCTCTCTTGCCGACATCAACAAAGAGATCGACACCATCCTCGCCTCTTCCATCCTGCAGGCGACCGTCTCGAACCTCCTCATCGACATGACGGAGGCCGATGAAGGCGAAGACGCCTTCATCACCGTGCCCCATTTCACCGAAGACTATGATGAAACCGACCCCGACGACCGCGAGACCTGGGTGCGTTTCACCATCGGTCCCGAAGGCAGAGAGACCGAATACATCCGCAAACAGGAGTTGAAAAACGTTGTCGCCGCCATCGAGAGTCTCGGTTTCGACAATATCGACGACTTCGAGGGTGTGGACGACATCTCGCTCGCCGACATCAGCGACAACATCGACACCATTCTCGCTTCGGCCATCCTCCATGCGACCGTCTCCAACGTGATGATCGACATGAGCGATGTCGAAGAGGGTGAAGACCAGATGGTCGTCGTGCCCCATTTCAGCTACGATTATGATGAAACCGACCCCGAAGACCGTGACACCTGGGTGCGTTTCACCATCGGTCCCGAGGACAAGGAGACCGAATACATCCGCT
>PUJZ01000053.1 GCA_003550345.1 Methanomassiliicoccaceae archaeon | reverse complement strand
TCCAACGGCCATCGCTGCCCGTGCCTCCGCTTCAGGTCCTTGACCACCGGCACCAGCGCCAGCATGGCCTTGCCGCTGAAGGTGTCGAAGAGCAGCATGCAGTCCATCGCCGCCGAGCCCTCCTTCCCAATGAAACTTCTCTTCCCCCCTCCGTCGATGCCGAACGACACCCACGGTGTGACCGGCCAGTTCCCTATCGGCCTGGCGGACGCGGTACGCGGCGGCCATATGAGCCGGCCATCATACAGCTTCTCCAGGACCAGCTCCTCGATCCTCCGGAGCACGGCGATCACCGCATCGTTGTCCTCGATCGAACGGGCATTGTTCAGGTACTCGCTGTCGTAGATGTCCAGAAGCACGGCCAACGCCTGTACCAGACTCTCTGGCCCCGCTCCCGCGGCAGGCTGCGCTCCAAGGCTGTCGCGGAGGGTATGCGGAAGTCCGTCCATTGACGGGAAGGCGTCCGCGTCATCCCCAGGGACGCCCCCGGTCATTGAGTAGTTGACCGTGACCGGAACTTGGAGGCCATGGTCGAATACCGGCCTCGAAACGTTGACGTAGCCCTGCTCCTCCTTCCTCGGCATGGGATGGCGGCAACGGGGGCAGCGCATGGGGCTGTCCCGGGAGGACTTCCACAGCTCCCCGCATCTGGCGCAGTTGAACATGCCCTGCCTCGCCAGCGCGAGGTCGAAGCGGAAGTATCCGTATCTCTTGAACGATCCGCCTTGGGCGGCGATGATGTCGTCAAGCACCCCTAGGTCCTCATCTGTCATCCTGTGGGAGGGTATAGGGGCGAAGTGTTCCTCTCCACCTTCCTGCAGTTCGCGCCTTTCAAGGATGACGGTGTCACCCGCCTCTTTGCGCAAAAGATAAAGGCGCGGCAGCTCGGCCTCAAGGTCCAGGCTGGCCTGGGTTATCGCATCGGCGATGTCCTGTCCGTCAACAGGATACACCCCCAGTGCGGTGAGCAGCCTCCGCCCTGCCTCGTCCGCGGTCATTAGGCCGCAACGATAGAGGAATGGAGCGAATTCCTCCAATGCCGACTCCAGCTCATTCATCATGTTTCACCAACTTCCCGATATACCGATTTACACCGTCAATTTATATAATTTACGTCATTTCATGAAAAACATCGCTTCGATACAGGTTCGGGAAGCTCAGATCGAGCGAACACAGGACCCGGTAATTCTCTGAAAAGCCTCCATCGATGATCGGTCTCTAGCATGCGCCTGTTTTTCTATCAGCTGCGGGATAGCGTTGCCCATGAATGTCCTCGTCCTCGACGGCTCAAGCGCGGAAGGCCCATCGGCGAAGGCCCTTTCGGAGGAGATCCTCGCCAAGCTCGAGGGCGGAGGGCATGCGCCCTCATTGCTCCGCATATCGGAGAAGGACATCTCCCCCTGCCGCGGCTGCTTCGGCTGTTGGGTGAGCAGGCCGGGGGAATGCGTGATCGACGATGACGGCAGGGAGATGAACCGGCTGTTCGTCGAGAACGATGTGGTCATCCTCATCGGACCGCTGTTCCACGGCAGCCACTCCTCTCCCGTCAAGAGGGTGCTCGACCGCAGCCTGCCCCTGCTCCAGCCCTTCTTCCGCCGGGTGGACGGCATGGTGCGACACCATATGAGGTACCGCCCCATGCCGGACCTGCTCTTCATCGGCGTCCTCGGGTCCAAGGATGCCGGCCAGGAGGACATTTTCAAGGAGATGGTGTCCAGCAACGCCGTCAATTATGGCGCCCCCCGGCACAGGGCCCTCTTCGCATACGACGGGGACCTAGGGGAGGTTGCTGAGGAGGCGGCCTCCTTCGTCGCAGGAGGGTCCGCTCCATGAAAGACGGGGTCACATTCATCATAGGAAGTCCGCGGCGCGGCCGCAGCACCTCCGCGTCCATAGTGGAGCATATGCGGGCGCGCATGGGAACGTCGCTCCCGACCGCGGTCCTGGACGCCTCCAGGGACGACATCGATGACGAAGCGGTCAGGAGGGCCGTCATGGACTCGGGGACCATCGTGCTGGTCTCGCCTTTGTACGTCGATTCTTTGCCGTCCCATGTGCTGGAGATGATGGGCGCCCTCCAGGGTCTGGAATTGCAGGGCCGCGGCTTCCTCGCCGTGCTCAACTGCGGCTTCCCGGAGTCCTCGCACAACCTCACCGCGCTACGTGTATGCCGGAGCTTCGCCGAATCGAACGGCATGCGCTGGCAGGGCGGCGCGGCCATAGGCGGCGGTGCGTCTATAGACGGCCGCCCGCTCTCCGCCAGCGGCCCGGAGAGGCATGCGGTCAAGGGCCTGGACATGATATGCCAGGTCCTGGCGGAGGGAGTCCCGGTCCCGGAGGAGGCCTTCGAGCTGGCATCACGGCAGTTCTTCCCCACCTGGCTCTACATGCTGGCGGCCAACCATCAATGGAGGACCAGGGCGAAGGCCCGCGGAGTCAACGTGTCCTTGAGGCACAGGCCCTACGGTCGAGGCCCCTCCTAAGAATGACAAGCATGAGGGATGGCGTAAATTCGCGCTCGTAGCCCACCAACCCCTCACGGACAATCATGTACGGGTCCGGGGTCAAGCGCTCGGGGACCAATCCTGGATGCCAGGCCATAGGGCGGCGATGAGGAGCATGGCCGGACCGGCCAGGTATCCGTTCCAGGACACCAGGGCCAGGAGGGCCAAGGCCACCAGCTTCGGCCGCGTGAGCTTGGCCTCGGGAAGCATGCTCAAGGAGAGCAGCAGAGTGTAGGAGCCCAAAGCCAAGGATATCAGGATGAGCACCAGCGTGATCGCCGCACTGGCGCTCAGACCGCTGTCCGCCAACGCTATGGCCATATGCGTCGCCGTGACCGCCCCGGTGGCGATGAAGGAGAGCCCTCCCGCCGCAGCCAGGGCCCGCGGCGCCCTCCCCGCTTCGAAGGACCGGAGCCTTCTCGCCGAGGCGGCGAGGCCGATGCCGAAGACCGAAGCGATAGGCAGCAGCACCAGGAGAGCCCCCGTTCCCTGCCAATCGAATATGTTCAGCTGGGAGAGGGGCATCGTCAGCCACTCCAGGGCAGTGAACCTCTCCTGGTAACCTACGACCAGGGAGTAGGCGCCCTCCTTACCTCCGGGGTGGAACACCGCTATGTAGAACGTCCCGGACTCGTTGGCGAACCCCTCCGAGGTCTCGTCGAAGTCTATCGTCACGTAGTAGGCGGTGGCGGTGAAGCCCTCGTAATCCACCTCGGCGGGCAACGAGCCGTTGAGGACCTTGTGCCCATGCGTGGTCGGCACCTCCACGTACGCAGGGAGCCCGTCTCCGTCGCCTCCGCCCGGGACCATCAGCGCCACGTCGGGTATGAAGCCCTCCTCCGCATCCTTCACCGGCACCAGTATCTGCAGCAGCAGCCTCTCGCCCTCCTCCAGCTCGAAGGAGTAGTAGTGGCCGGCCTCCGCGGGCAGGAAGCTGTAGAGGACATATGACTTGGCGATGTCGTCTATCACGTAAGCGGAGGCTATGCTCTCGTTCTCTTCAGGGAAGTATGGGGCATGAGCTTCTGAGCCGGAGGGAACGATAACGGACGAGATCAGGAGCATGAGGACGGCCGTCAGGGCGATGCCCCATGCGGCCCTGCTCCTCGGAATCGCTGCAGTCCGTACCGCCATCGCCTTACAATGTCATTCCCTTGTATAATTCAATTGGCCAGCGGCGGACTATGGCCAAAGGGCCTCTGCCCCTGAAAGGGGGATTGCGAACCAAAGGGTGGATAAGCGGTTTGAGCCGCGTTCATTGGGCGGGCGGCTCCTCCTCGCCCTCTTCGTCGGGGAGGTGGATGCCCATGGATGCGAAGGTGTCCTCGTGCTCGCGGATGAGCGTCTCCATCGACAGGTTCAATGTCACGAACACCTCAAAGACGGTGAACTCCTCGTCCGCGCACATGTCGAAGATCCTCTGCGCCATGTTCTGTACCTTCTCCTCGTCTATCTGCATGTTTTCCTGCATCTTGTCGTCCTCATTGCTTGGTATGGCGGGGTTGGCCCCCGCCATGTGTTGGCAATGAGGAACAGATACAAAATGGTGA
>PUJZ01000009.1 GCA_003550345.1 Methanomassiliicoccaceae archaeon | reverse complement strand
TCCAATGCTGATATTGAAACGCCGGCTCCGAACGGAGCCGGGGTATCAGGCCGGACACTAGGTGCAGGGGGGCCGGATGAGGACCGGGGGTTCTAATAGAAGGACGGGCAGCAAGGCCCTGATAGCCTTCTTGGCAATCTCGTTTGCCGTAGCGACAGTCACCGCACTGCAGCCCACCGGTCATGCGTCCGCCGACCCCTTCGAACCCCTGAACGGCCCTTCTGTGCAGCTCACGCAGGCTGAGAAGGATTTCCTCGACCAGAAGGGCAACATTACCATGCTCATCGACCCTGATTGGGAGCCTTATGAGCTCGTGACTGAGGACGGGGAGTTCATCGGCATCGCCGCGGACCTACTTGATCTGATCGCGGAGAGGATAGGGATAAACCTCGAGCTCGTCCCCACCGACGACTGGCCCCATACCCTGGAGAAGGCCGAGGCGGGGGAGGCCGACATGGTCGGATTCCTGACGCAGACCCCTCAACGGGAGGAGTTCATGATCTTCACCGAAGTGTACTTCTCGGACCCTGTGGTCTTCATAACCCGGGAGGAGCATGAGTTCATAACCAACCCCGCCGCGCTCTCCGATGTCACCGTGGCGCTCCCCGAGGGGACCAGCATCGAGCAGAGGTTGAACCAGGACTATCCTGATTTCAACATAGTCACCACCGAGAGGGAGGCGGACGTCTTCCAGATGATCGAGGACAGGGAGGCGGACATGACCCTGCGGTCGCTGACCATGGCGGCATACAACATCAAGGCGGGGGGATGGTTCAATCTCAAGATCGCAGGCCAGTATCCCGACTACGACAATGACTTCCGCATCGGGGTGCTCAACAACCAGACCATCCTGGTGGACATCCTGAACAAGGGCATCGCCACTTTGACGCCGCAGGAGGTGCAGGAGATCGTGAACCAGCATATCAGCATCGAATTCATCCTCGGCACGGAGAGGGACTACGGCCCCTTGATATCCATCGCGCTGATATCCGTGCTGATAATCGGTTTCACCCTCTTCTGGAACCACCAGCTGCGGCGCTTCAATTCGGAGATGGCTGAGAGCGAGGCCGCCCTCAAGAGCATGGGGGAGAGATTGGCGTCTGACAACGAGGCCCTCTCCCAGGCGCACAGCGCGCTGGAGCAGGCCAATCGGAAGCTGAACATCCTCTCCTCCATCACAAGGCATGACATCCTGAACCAGCTGATGGTGATACAAGGCTATCTGGACCTGTCCGGTGACTCGGAGGGCTCGGGCCTCCCGAAGCCGTACTTGGACAGGATGGGCACGGCCGCGCGGAGTATCCAGAACCAGATCGAATTCACCCGTCAGTACGAACAGCTGGGCGTCAGGGACCCTGTATGGACCTCCATATCCGGCCTTATAGGCGAGATAGCAACCGGAGAGATGCCGGTGAACGACGGATGCGGCGGCCTCGAGGTCTATGCGGACCTGATGTTGAAGAAGGTCTTCTTCAATCTCTATGAGAACACCCTCCGTCATGCCAAGGGGGCGACCCGCATCGATGTCCGCTGCCGGCGGGAAGGCGATGACATCATAATATCCTGGGAGGACGACGGCCCAGGAATCCCCGATGGCATGAAGTCCGACATATTCGAGCGGGGCTTCGGGAACAACACAGGGTTCGGCCTGTTCCTCACCCGCGAGATTCTGGCCATAACCGGCATAACGTTAACCGAGAACGGGCGCCACGGCGAAGGCGCCCGGTTCGAGATGACGGTGCCAGGAAGGATGTGCAGGTTCAGCGGGGACGCCGCCTGAATGCCCTCTGTGCTGCCGAGGGCCGCCTGACGGGTGCGGCCATCGACGGGCATCCGCATTCGCGGTCGCCGGCGGGATAAGGGGTTTGGCCGCTGTCTTCAGCGGCGGCGCAAGGTCAAGGCCATGCCCAGCGCCATGAGGGCGCCTATGCCACCCACGCTGAAGCAGACGCCGCAGATATCCGGCAGGTCATCGAGGACGTCCTCGAAGATCATGTGGTTGGACTCCATCTCTATGGAAGCCTCCCCGGGGCCGTGGTTCTCGGTTATGATGAGATGCTCCCCGCTGAACTCAGCGGTGTGCTCCAGGGTTACGGTGTCTCCAGCGCTCTTGTTGGTGTACGGTCCGTCAAGCGCGTCCTCAAAGGTCAGTTGGCCTGCCTCATAATCGTCCAGGTCCTCGCCCTTGATGATGAAGAACCATACCTCCTCGCCCTGCGTCACTTCAGCCTCCACTGTCAGCTGGTCCCCCTCTTCCAAGTCCGTCGGGCGGGCGTCGTAGTATATGGAGACGTCCTCGTCCTCATCAGGGTCCTTGAGGGTGAAGCTGTATGTGTAATCCAAGCTCAACGGCGATGTCGGCTCTAGCTCGCCGGCGGCCATCGGGCCCTCGTCCGCGCCCGCCGGAGCGGTGATCGCTGAGAGAGCCGCCATGAACAGTGCGGCCGTGAGAACCGCCATAAGCGCGGCTGCTGTCGGTTTCACGTGCATGCGTTGAATTTGGGAGCGCACGGTTTATTATTTTTTCGGAGTAAGTGTTGTAGACTGGCGCAGGGCTCAAGAAATCCTCTTCCATCAGAAGGGGACATGGCCTTTGCGTATGATGTCCGCTCCCACCCTTTAACTACTCGGCGGATGCCGCCCGTGATCTGTATTCCCCCCCGTGTCCCCTGATTTCCCGCTCTCGGCCTGGATCCGTCATCCCATGGAGCTTTGGCAACTGATGCAACGCTGTCGCCACCGCATCATGTTTTTGGCAGTCCCTCCTTCCGGTGGGCGGCAGAGGGTTATGAATTAGCATCTCCCCCGCCGGCGCAGGACGCCCTGAATCCCTGCCGCGGCTGAGACCTGTTGCCAAGGGCTTCCGTTTCTTATCATGAGCGGCCCCCCGTCAGCCGCCCGGTCATATCCCTTCCCGCTGCGAGGGCCCCTCCTCAGCATAGAGCCTGACGAAATGGAGCAGGCGCAGGGCCCTCAGGAATCTTAGGTCGATGCCGACCAGCAACGGGATGTAGAACGGCAGCACCGCGAGGAGATCGGCCGCCATCAACGGAGTCGCCAGGTACCTGGCCCTTCCCGTCAGCGCGTCCCGGTACCGGGGGTCCTCCACGCACACCCACAGACGCAGCAGCCATTCCGCCGAGAATATCGCGACCGATACGATGTCGAACGCATGCAGCAGATCGGCATGGGCCTCGTGAAGCCCGCTGTGCATCTCCACGAACACGGCCACTATGTTGGCGATGATGAGCAACGCGAGGAAGAGATGGAAGCGGTGGTTCCACGGCGAAGGATGGCTTGGCTCGTGCACCAGGATGCCGTAGGTCCGTCCCCTCAGTGCCCTGACGGCACTCGCAGCTCCCCCCATGACCGGTCGTATATGCTTACAGTAGGAAATATCATCGCACAGGGGCGCGGCGGAGGGATAGTTTTGATACCATGCGACGCGATACCGTGTCCATGGCGAGGTGTCACGCATGAAGAGCGAGAGCTGCGGTTCCTGTCCGAGCAAGTCCGCCTGCGGCGTCGGCTGCGAGCGCTCCGAGCAGGAGCTGGCGGAGATGTACGACCTGGACGCTGACACCAGCGAGGGCGTGATGGTCTGGGCGGAGTGGAGGCTCGAGGACGGCGTGCCTGTCCTCGACGAGGCCGTCCCTGGGCTTCTGGGCGCGGCTGCGTTGTCGGGTCAGAGGGTTTTCGCGCTGGTCTTCGGCCCGGAGGGCGCGCGCCCTTTGACGAAGGACCTCCATGCCTGGGGGGCGGGCACGGTGTACCATGTCCGTGACCCGGGGTTCGTGGAGCATCGGCCGGAAGCCTTCAGCGAGGGCTTCGCCGCGGTCGCCGAGCGGGTGCAGGCCAACACCGCCCTGTTCCCCGCCGGAGAGAGGGGCGACGAGCTCGCCCTCATGACCGCATCACGACTGGGGGTTGCCGCCATCACCGGCGCTGCACGGCTGGACTTCGACGGCGGCCGCCTGATAGCAGGCCGCCCCGCGCAGGGCGGGATGGAGGCCTGCGTGGTCAGCGAGGGGAGGCCGCAGATCGCCACCGTGCGCAAGGAGGCCCTCGCCGCCGGCGCCAAGGAGGAGGGCAGGAGAGGGACGTTCATCAACTGGCCTTACCGGTCCAGCGGAAACGGTCCTGCCGCCCGCTGCTCTGAGCTGCTGCTATCCGTGGAGGGGGTGGATGTCACCCATCTCGAGGCCGTCAGAGAGAAGGCCGAGGCCCTGGCGGAGGAGATCCGCGCGCCGGCGGACTCGCCTGGACCGAGGGTGCATCTGAGGCTCGCCCCCGCGGGCACGCCCTGGCCGCAGGGCGGAGGCGGGGCCCCGCCGGCCCAGCTGCCCGATGATGCCGCCGATCGCGTGTCGGTGCTGAAGGTGGAAGGGGAAATGGGGCCCCTCATCCACGGACTGCTGGACGCGCTGGAATGGGAATGATTCGCCACGTTGACGGTGATGATGGTGGCGCAGAGGGGGAGATTCGAACTCCCGAGGTGAAGACACCACCGGTTTTCAAGACCGGCGCCTTGGTCCAGACTCAGCCACCTCTGCTTGTGCTCGGAAAAACCTAGCACTATATAATTTGCTCTAGCGCAGCTTGGGCCCGAGGTCGTACTCCAGCGTGGTAATGGGATAGCCTATCTCGTAGGAACTGATCAACTCCGGCGAAAGCTCGCCGAAATGGCCCCTCTCCTCGCCGTCCACGATTATTGACGCCCCCCTGCCGGGTATGTACATCTCCAGCCCGCAGGGCCTCAGCTCATGCTCGATGCCCATCTCACGCAGCAGGGCCTCCGCCACCGACTTCATCTCGGTGAAGGAGGCCCGGGAGTGAACGCAGAGCGCGGCAACGTGGCGATGGGTTACGGTCCAATGAAGCGCATCGCCCACCTCGAAGATGCGCTGCGGCAGGTCCCGGTGCTTGTTCCTCCTCAGGACGCGCATCATGCTGGGTATCAGGTTGGCGCGCATGCAGCTGTGCTCCTCGTTTATCGGGTTCTTCACCCGCACCGTGCGCCTCTCGTCCATGCCCATGCGCCCGAACTCGTCATGGGGATTGCTCAGTATCAACGTGGTGACCTCGAAGTAGGAGAGGCCGGTCATCACGTCGCGGATGCCGTCCGCGGCCACGGTGCAGGGGAGCTCTGACCCGAAGGTCTGCACCGTCTGCAGCAGCGAGCCGAAACGCTCGTAACCGTGCGCCACGGCAACGTCCTCCATCAGGTCCACCTGGTGCAGGAGGTCCAAGCGGTAAGCGGGCGCCATGACTTCGACACGGCCATCGGCGGGTACGGCGTCATAGCCCATCATCCGCAGTCGCTGGGCCGCATCGTCCGCGGTGAGGGACGTTCCCAGGAATGAGTTGCATTCCTCCACGTCCAGGGCCCATCGCCGTGGCGACAGGTCCGGAGTCACGCGATGCTCCTCCCCCTCAAGAGCCACCGATGCTATGCGGCCGCCCCTCTCCGCCAGGGCGGTGACCAGTATGTTGAGCGCGCCCTCCACCGCCTTGCGGTCGGTGCCGGTCATCTCCACTAGCAGGTTCCTGCTCTCCTCGGTGACGGTGGTCAGAACGCCGTTGATGATGGGCGGGAATGATATGACCTCCCCGGCGGAGTCGCTTATCACCGGGAAGCGCTCCTTCCCCTCCATCAGATGGGCGTACTCCCTGCCCTTCTCGTGATGCTCCAGTATCTCCCTCATGTTCCAGCGCTCGGTCTTGCCCAAAGGAACGAAGGATACCTCCTCAGGGACCGCGGCATGATAGCGGAAAGGGGGCGTCACCGTGTCCAGGTCATGGACGCCGATGGCAACCTTGGCCCTCTTCCTGCCGATGGTTATATGCAGCTTCTCCTGCACCTCCATCAGAGAGCGGATGAACGCGTCGTCGATGCTCACATCGTAGACGGCGGCGCAGACCCCCTCCGGCCGCACGTCCTTTACGCTGGGGTCCACCGTCATGGACAGGCCGCTCTCCTCCACCGGATATTCGCTGATGCCGGGCCTCAGCCCCAGGAAAGCCCGCAGCGCCCTCGCCACGCCCTCGACGCTGAAAAGGTCGGGGCGGCTGGGGAAGAACTCGACCGACATCTCGTCGCCTTCGGCGGCGTCCTGCATGTCCGCCCCCAGCATCGGTATGCGCTCATCGAGGACCTCGCGAGGCACCTCCTCGCCGATCAGGCGGCAGAGGTCCTGGTGGTTGAAGTTGATGACTGGCATCTCTCAACGCATAGGGGAATCCGTTATTAAATGTATCCCGCTCAGCGGCCGAGCTGGGAATGGGCCTTGGCCAGGTGGCCGGCGGCCTGGGCCCCCAGGGTGGAGAGCTCCCCGGCGAGCACCGCCGCCGCGAAGACCTCGGCCAGTTTCAGCGCCTTGCCCTCGCCGCGGCAGCCTATCATGTCCAGGGCCTCGGCCTGGGTCGGCAGCTTGGTGCCGCCGCCGACGCTGCCCACCTCCAGCGATGGGATCCGCACCGAGATGTACAGGTCCCCCCCCACGTTCTCGCAGAGGGTGCTGGTCATGCTGCCCTCCACCACCTGCGCCGGGTCCTGCCCGGTGGCGATGTAGAGGGCGGCGAGCATGTTGGCCACATGGGCGTTCTGCCCCAGCGATCCGGCCATGGCGCTGCCCACCAGGTTCTTGCGGTAGCAGGTCTCCACCACCGCGTCCACAGAGGCATGCATGCGCTCCTCCACCGCCGCCGCCGGGATGCGGCAATCGGCGATGACGGTCTTGCCGCGGCCGGATATCATGTTGATGGCGGCTGGCTTCTTGTCGGTGCACATGTTGCCCGAGACCGAGATGAGCTTCGCGCCAGTGCCCTCCTCTATCACGCGCGCGGCGGCCTCGGTGGCGATGGTGCACATGTTCATGCCCATGGCGTCGGCGGTGTGGTAGGAGAAGCGGAGGAAGAGGTTGCGTCCGTTGGGGAAGGCCTCCACCCCCAGCAGGCGGCCGCGGCTGGTGGTCGATTCCGCCGCCTCGCGGACGGCGTTGATGTTGTCTCCGACCCAATCGATGACCTCCATCCCATGGGCCACCCCGTCCACGCGGAACACCGGGGCGCGGGTCATGGAATCGCCTATCACCCTGACGGTGACACCGGAGCCGGCGTTGGCCAGGGAGCAGCCGCGGTTGACCGAGGCCAGCAGGGCGCCCTCGGTGGTGGCCATCGGTATGAGGAACCCTCCCGTGGCGAACTCCCCCTGCACGGTGAGCGGCCCCACGTAGCCCAATGGGACCTGGGCGCAGCCTATCATGTTCTCGATGTGGGAGCGGGCCGCCTCAGGGTCTATGCTGTAGGACGATATCGCGGCCAGGCTGACGGAGCAGTGCTCCTCGGCGGCCCGCCGCCTCTCCTCCACATCCTCGCGGGAATGCCCCCTGTTCTTCAGTCCCTGGCCCTTGGTCATCGGCCGACCATCCCATCCAGGATAGATAAAAGTTGCCACCTTATAGGTATCCGGCTTTGGGCGGTGCCAGTCCAATTTCTTATTACAGAAATGAATATAACTGCATAGATGCTACACCAACTGCAAATGGTCACCTTTGGGGGCTCGACGGTGGTGCTGGCGGCCGCATTGTTCTTCATAAGCGTCAGCGTAGCCGTCCTGTATCTGACCATCAGCGGGAGGAAGGGGGCCTCCCACCGCTACATTGGCTACATGTCGGTGCTGCTGCTCGTCGCCTTCCTCGCCTACCTGGTGATCGCCTACAGCGAGGAGCGGCTCATCATGGGCGGGGCCTACCGCGTGGTCGACGGCGCATCCTACGCCTTCCTCTACATGGCGCTGCTTCTGGCCATCGACTATTCGCTGAAGCCAGGGGGCCTAGACCCCCGCCTCCTCAAAGGCTTGCACGTGGCCGCCGCCCTGCTGATAGCCGTCGTCCTGGTCAACCCGATGGGGCTGTACATGTCCGAGTACCTGGTGGCGCAACATGAATACAGCTACATCGCCCCGGCCGTGGGGGGGCTGTGGCCGGTGCTGATGCTCTTCGCCCTGCTCTGCGCCCTGTTCACCATAATCCTGCCCTTCAAGGCGTTCGCTGAGGCGCGGGGGGGCTACTACGACAACCTGACGCTGATCAGCGCCGGCGGGTTCGTGCTGCTGCTGGCGGGCTTCTACCTGAACTTCGACATAATGGTCGGCGACCCGGTGCTCACCAGCCTGGTACTGTACGCGGTGTTCCTCATCATCGCCTACGTGGCGGTGCTGCAGCTCAATGTGTTCATACTCGAGCCGGACATCAAGGCCCTGGCGCTGGACAAGATGTTCGAGGCGGTCATAGCCATCGATGAGAACGGGTGCCTGGCCTATGCCAACGAGGCGGCGGAGGAGCTCTTCGCCTTCCGCTTCGAGAAGGCCTGCGGTAGCCTGGTGGACGAATACGTGCCCTGGTCGGAGCTGAAGAGGATAGAGGAGGACACGGCCGCCGAGAACCTGAAGATCGAGAGGGAGGGGGAGATCAAGACCTATAAGGTCAATCCGTTCCCGCTCATGGACCCGCAGGGCGGCCTCAAAGGGACCGCCTACCTTCTGCGCGACATCAGCGACATCTTCCATTACAACGAGTCGGTGGGCATAGCGCTGCAGAAGCTCGAGCTGCTCAACAGCGTCAGCCGCCATGACATCCTCAACCATCTGACCATAATACACGGCTACGCCGAGATGGCCGGCCAGACCGATGACCCGGATAAGCGGGCCGGATACATATCCAAGATACTGGAGGCCAGCCTCAAGGCGGAAGGCGTCATAAACTTCAACCGCGCCTACAAGGGCCTCGGCCTGGAGCTCGACTGGATCCCCATGGGGGAAATGGTGAGGAAGGCGGTGGGGGAGGCCGAGGTGGGCGGGATGCTGGAGCTGGACCTGCAGACCGACGGGGTGGAGGTCTTCGCCGATGCGCTCATCCAAAGGGCGGTGTACAACATCGTGCACAACGCCCTCTCCCACGCCGAGGGCGCCAGCCGCCTCTCCATCAGGATGGGCTGGAACGAGGGCGGCGACGAGTACCGCATCGCGATCGAGGATGACGGCATCGGCATACCGGCGGAGGAGAAGGAACTGATATTCCGCAACGGCTACGGTAAGACCAGCGGTTTCGGCCTCTTCCTCACCAGGCAGATACTGGAGATCTCCAAGGCGCGCATATGGGAGGAGGGGGAGGACGGAGCAAGGTTCGTCATCGCCTTCCCCCGCAGCCACGTGCGGCTGCAATGAAGCGTTATTAATAGGTTGGATTATATGTCCAACCCATGGACGCGCCCAGGGCGCTGGTGGCCGGAGAGCGCTCCGGCATCGGCAAATCGACGGTTACGGTGGGGATCCTCCTCGCCCTGCAGAGGATGGGGCTAGATCCGCAGCCCTACAAATCGGGCCCGGACTTCCTCGACCCGATGCACCATGACATGCTGCTGGAGCGCCGCTGCCGCAACCTGGACACCTGGATGTTCCCCTCCTCGGTGCCGGAGCTGTTCCGGAGGTCCTGCGCCGGCGCCGGGGCGTCGGTGATCGAGGGCGTCATGGGCATGTACGATGGCGTGGACGGACGGCGGGAGGAGGGCAGCAGCGCCCACTTGGCCAAAATGCTCGACTGCCCTGTCATACTGGTGGTCGACGCCTCCGGCTCGGCGCGCAGCATCGGGGCGGTGGTCGAGGGCTTCAAGCGCTACGACCCCGACGTCCGCATCGGCGGGGTGATAGCAAACATGGTCGGCTCGGACAGGCACGCCTCCATGGTGGAGGACTCCATCCGCGGCGTCCCCTTCCTGGGAGGCCTGCCCAAGGAGGACGCTGTCGGCCTGCAGAGCAGGCACCTCGGCCTGGTGCCGGCAGCGGAACAGTTCAGCCAGGGCCGCTATGACGCCATCCGCGCGCTGATAGAGGACAATCTTGACATGGGCATGCTCATGGAGATAGCGCGCTCCGCGCCGCCCCTGGGCCCGACGGCGGGAGAGGGCATTTTCGGCGATGGCGAGCCCAAGGTCAGGCTGGGCGTGGCCCGGGACGAGGCCTTCAACTTCTACTACCAGGACAACCTCGACCTGCTGCGCTCCCACGGGGCGGAGCTGGTGCCCTTCTCCCCTCTGCGCGACCCCCTGCCCGATGTCGACGGCCTCTGGTTCGGCGGCGGGTTCCCGGAGCTTCACGCCCCCCGGCTGTCCGGGAACGAGACGCTCATGGAGGAGCTGCGGGAGTGCTCGTCCGCGGGCATGCCGGTCTACGCTGAATGCGGCGGCATGATGTACCTCTGCCGGACGTTGCGGGACCTCGACGGTGAGGAGCATGCGATGGCCGGCGTCTTCGATGCGGAGGTGGAGATGAGCACTAGGCTGCAGGCGCTGTCCTATGTGGAGGTGTCGGTGGAGGAGCACGGGCCGATGGCCGCCGCCGGCGAGGCCTTCCGCGGCCATGAGTTCCATTACTCGAGAGTGTCCAGGATGGGGGATGAGCGCCTCGCCTACCGGATGCTGAGGGGCAACGGGATAATGGACGGGCGCGACGGCATGCTGCGGGAC
The DNA here is from genome assembly GCA_003550345.1 of Methanomassiliicoccaceae archaeon. Lineage (GTDB taxonomy): Archaea > Thermoplasmatota > Thermoplasmata > Methanomassiliicoccales > Methanomethylophilaceae > PWHV01. Next base: position 6,437 of record PUJZ01000009.1, on the reverse strand, counting down.
CGCACCTTGGCCTCGTACACCCATATCCATTTCGGCGCCCGGCCCGGCATGGCGAGCGGTTTCGTGTCCGCCATGGAGGACTTCAGATCAGGTCATCGATGAGCCGGCCGTACTCCCCGCCCTTCTCCAGTATCGTCTCCTCGTCCATGATGTAGACGTGGTCGGAGATCTCCGCCAGCCCCCCGGCGTCGTCGTTGTTGATTATGATGGAGAACACGCGGACGTCGTTGGCGCTCTTGAGGACGCTCCATTCGTCCATATGGGCCGGGTCGTTGAGCACCGAGTAGCCGTCGGATATGAACATCAGGTCCGCCCCTTGCCACTCCCCCTCGCGCAGCGAGCGCAGCCCCTCGCGCAGGGCGATGTTGAAGTCGGTGCCGCCGCCGAAGGTGTAGGAGAGGAAGTCGAGGAACTCCTTCCCCATCTTCTTCCGGTCGGTGAGGGTGATCTCCGTCGTGCTCACCGAGAACAGGATCACCTTGACGTCCCGGCCCTCGGGTATCATGCGCCGCACCATCGCCAGCACCGTCGCCTTGGCGATCACCTCCGGCTCCCCGAACATCGATCCGGAGGTGTCCACCAAGGCCACCACCGGGCCCTTGCGCTTGTCCTGGGGAGGGCCGGAGACCAGGTCCCGGCCGCGGAGCTGGTAGGTCATCAGCTTGCTCTCGGTGAATTTGGCGAAGAACACCGGCTCCAGGTCCACATCGATGAGGTTCATCATCTCGTTGGGCAGCATGCGGTGTATGTCGCTGCTGAGGCGGAGGGAATGGAACTCGGAGTGGCCGACGGTGCGGGCCTCGCGCTTCTGCCCCAGCTCGGACTCCATCCTGCCGACGATGTCCACTATCCGCTGCAGGTCCTCATTGCGGCGGACCAGGTCGGCGTAGTCCTCGAGGTTGCCGAGGAACTCCCGGTGGAGCTCGCGCATGGTGTAGTCGAAGCCCTTGCCGGGGAAGAGCAGGCTGAGGAGCTCCATCACCTTGATGTCCGCCTCGAGGTTGATCCTTATCTCCTCCAGCTTCCCCTGCAAGGTGTCGCTGAGCATCTCGTCGAATATCGCCTGCGAGGGGTCGATGTCCTCGATCTCCTCCTCCTCGGGCTCATCCCACATCTGCTGCTGCGCCTTGAAGAGCCTGTCCACCTCCTCGGGCAGCGCCTCCTTGAGGTCGATCCCGCCCTCGAGGACGTCGTAGATGAAGGGGAGGAACATGCGCATTATGAGCAGCGGCAGCAGGTCGTTACGGGAGGCCAAGTCCTTCAAACGCCGCCACCTGGTGGATGAGCGCAGCGACACCAGCAGGTTGAGCAGCACCCCGTAGCGGTCGATGAACGCCTGGTGGTCGTGGATCTGATGCTCACCCAGCAGCTCCTCCGCCGTTATCAGGGCCACCTCCTCCCGCACCTTGCGGGGGATGCGGCGGGGATGGGCTATGAGCTCGCGGACCTCCTTGGCCTCCAGCAGGGCGTTGGCGCTGACGCGGAGGCCGTTCTCCTCGCTCATGTCAGTCCAGCACCTTGGCGATGTCGTCGAGCAGCATGTTTATCTCCTGCAGCATGACGATGCGGTGGTCGAAGATGAGCTGCAGGTCCTTGCGGTCGCGCTGGGACAGCCATATGTTGCCCTCCAGCTCCCCCATGAGGGCCTCCCTCTCCTGGTCATGGCCCTTGAGTGCCTCCTGCTGGCGGCGGCGGAGCTCGTCCACCTCCTTGCGGTAGAGGCGGCTCTGGGGGGAGTCGGTCTTCTCGGTAAGCTTCCATCCGCGCTCGTTCTCCAGCATGTTGATGAGCTCCTCATAGCTGTACTTGCGGAACCCTTTCGACCTTCCTCTGGAGTCGTCGAAGGGGTCCATGTAGCTGTGCTTGGGATGGGCGTCATGGTGCTTGCGCAGCACCTCCAGGTTGGTGAAGGAGCTGTTGCAGTCGTAGCAGTAGACGATGCGGGGGAAGCGGGCGTCGGCATCCACCAGGTTCCGCGAGGACACGGCGAGGCGGAAGAGCTCCTCCGCCTCCTCCTTTAGCTTGCTGAGGTTGACGCCGTGGGAGACGCAGGACTCGAATATGCCCCGGCGCACGGACTCCTTCTCCTCGGGAACGTCCCAGAGGAGGTGCTGCAGCACCGGCAGCATGCTGATGTCCACCCGCTCCTTGCCCAGGGAGGCGGCGGCCACCCTCATGACGTCCACCGTCTTCCTCCAGCGGCGGTCGGAGACATAGCGGTCGGCGCGGCGGAACTCCTCCCGCAGCGACAGTATGGTGGCGAGCACCTCGTCGTCGAGCTCGAGCTGCAGCGCCCGGCTGCGGTTCTCGAGTATCTCCTCCATGCCGATCTGCGCCGGGGGCTCGAAGCCATCGTGCTTCGCCGACATCACCTGGGCGAAGCCCTGCTCGCTCCTTATCGGCGCGACGTAATAACGGAAGAGGAAGCGGTCGTAGAGCGCCTGCAGCCCCTCGTCCTCCTCCGGCAGCTCGTTGGACGCCCCGTAGAGTGAGTAGAGGGGCACGTCCATGACCTGGCGGCCGTTGTGGAACTTCTTCTCGTTGAGTATGGTCAGCAGGCTGTTGAGTATGGAGCTGTTCGCCTTGAAGATCTCGTCGAGGAAGGCGATGTTCGCCGACGGCAGGTAGCCCTCGGTCTTGCGGCTGAACTCGTCGGCCTTGAGGCTCTCCAGGGACAGAGGGCCGAAGACCTCCTCGGGGGAGGTGAACCTTGTCAGCAGGTAGTAGTAGAAGCTGCTCTCCTCCAAGCAGCGGCAGATGTCCTTGGCCAGCATGCTCTTGGCGGTCCCCGGGGGACCGATGAACAGCACATGCTCTCCGGAAAGAAGGGCCAGCAGGGCCCCTGATATCTCGTCCTCCCTCTCCTTGTAGCGGCCGTTAAGGCTGTTGACCAGTTGCTCCACTTTCCGTATCATCGGCGCACCGTCTCGACCTGTGGAAAACCAACACGGCCATATATTATGGTATTGAAGCCTCCTTCCCCAAGGTAGCTTGGAGAACTTATTTCTGCGGTCAGCGCCTACCGTGGAACGACATGGACGAGGATTCGAAGAGGACCTTGGGCATGGGCATGGACGCCGGCGGCTCCTACACCGACGCCATAGTGATGGACGTCAAGACCCGGAAGGTTCTGGCCAGGGCCAAGACTCCCACCACCCACGAGGACCTCATAATCGGGATGATCAAGGCCCTGGAGGACCTAATGGTGCAGCGGCAGTTCTCCAACGACGAGGTGCGCTTCGTCGGCCTCTCCACCACATTGGCGACCAACTCCATCCTGGAGGGGAAGGGGGGGAAGGTGGGCCTCATCGGCATCGGCTGGGACCCGGGCAACGAGTGGTCCCCGGGGGCGGACATGGTGCGCTACATCCGCGGCGGCCACAACGTCAAAGGCCATGTCGAGCACGGCCTGGAGGAGAAGGGCCTGGAGGACGCCGTCCGCGATATGGAGGGCAAGGTGGAGGCGATAGTGGTCTCCAGCAAGTTCTCGGTGCTGAACCCCTCGCACGAGGAGAGGGCGCGCGCCCTCATAAGGGAATGGAGCAGCCTGCCGGTGATCGCCGCCCATGAGCTGTCCCAGGACCTGGGCGTGAGGGAGAGGACGGTCACCGCGGTGCTGAACGGGCGGCTTCTGCCGATTATTGACGACTTCCTCAACGACGTCTGCTTCATGCTCCGCAAGCAGAGGATAGACGCCAAGGTGATGGTGCTCCGCGGCGACGGCACCATGATGGACATCGAGACCGCCAGGGCGAGGCCGGTCGAGACCATCATGTCCGGCCCGGCGGCCTCGGCGCTGGGGGGCAAGTTCCTCTCCCAGCGGGACGACTGCATCGTCATCGACATGGGCAGCACCTCCACCGATATCGTCTACATACGCAAAGGGCTGCCCACGGTGAGCAAGGAGGGCGCCGTGGTCGGCGACAGGCGCACCCACGTCAAGGCCATGGACGCCCTGACCATCGGGCTGGGAGGCGACTCCCACATCCATCTCGGCAAGAACGACGTCATAATGGTGGGGCCCAAGAGGGTGGTCCCTTTGAGCATGGCCGCGCTCCGCCACCCCGGGCTGAAGGAGAGGCTGCGGAGCCGCGGCGGCAACCGCTACCTGATACCGCACAACGCCAAGATAGGGAAGCTCGACTCCCGCGAGGACCATCTCTACGCGTACATACGCGAGAACGCGCCATGCACGATGGCGGAGGTGGCGGATGCCCATCCCCAGATGGCCACCGCCCCGAGGACGGTGGCGCGGCTCATCGACTACGGCAACGTGATCGAGACCGGTCTGACTCCCACCGACCTGCTCCATGTCAAGGGAAGGTTCCTTCCCGGCGATGAGGAATGCGCCTACCTGGGCCTGCTGCATGAGGCCCAGAACGCCAACATGGCCCCGCAGCAGTTCATGGACAAGGCCTTGAACCGCATCGTCTCCGAGCTGGGGCTGGGGGTCATGCGCAAGGTGATGATCGACGAGACCGGGTCCCTCGAAGGGGGCAAGGCGCTGGCCCGCCTGCTCCGGACCGCCGTCGGCGACGGCTACATGGACCTCATGGACGTCTCTGTGAACGTCACTGTGCCCATCGTCGGACTGGGCGGGCCCGCCTACGTGTTCATCCCGCCGCTGCAGGACCGCTTGGGCGTGGACGTGGTCATACCGATGGACAATGATGTGGGCAACGCGGTCGGGACCATCTGCTCCAAGGTATCGGAGTACTCTTCGGCGACCATAAGGCCGTTGAAATCGGGCGGGTACGAGATATCCAGCAATTTCCATCAGCGCATCAAGGTCAAGAGGCTGCATGAGGCCATCGAGCGGGCCAAGGAGATGGTCACCGAGAACGCCATCCGCCGCGCCGCCGCCGCTGGCGGAGTGAACATCGACGTGGAGGTCGAGGTGGACCGCAGCAACTTCAACAACATAGACGGCTCCGCCGAGGTGGACCGCATAGAGGTCAAGGGGCGCGCCGTGGGCGACCCCATGGGCGCCCTGTTCTGATGCCCCAAGGGCCCTCGCTCTTCCTATCAGTAGGTATTTTATCCGAAGACCGCCACTTGACAGCATGATAGGGCATGGGCTTCGATCTGCCGGACTACATAGGGCCCTGCGCCATGGGCATAAGGATGGGGGCGATCACCCCCGGGACCGACCTGCATGAGCTCCTGGCGGCAGAGGCCGGGCGCCTTGCGGAAGCGGGCGTCCTGGAGGACGGGGACGTCCTCGCCGTCACCGAGTCCGTCCTGGCCAGGGCGCAAGGGAACTATGTGAGCACTGATGAGCTGGGAGAAGAGGTCCGCCGGCTCCTCTCCCTCCCTGAGGACGGCACGGTCGCCGTGGTCTTCCCCCTGCTCAGCCGCAACCGCTTCGCCCTGATACTGGAGGGCGTGGCCAAAGCCGTCCCCGAGGGACGGGTGGTCGTGCAGCTCTCCCATCCCTCCGATGAGGTGGGGAACCCCGTAATGGCCCTGGATGAGTCGCGGCTGCTCAGCAAGGAGGACGCCGTGACGCCTGACGACCTGAAGGAGAGGCGTCCCCACCCCCTCACCGGCGTGGATTATCTCAAGCTCTACGAGGACATCATCGCCGCGGCGGGAGCGTCCCCGAGCATCTTCATCTGCAACGACCCGCGCAGGGCCCTGGACCACTCCCCCCACGGGGCGATAGTCGCCGACGTCCATCACCGCCATCGGACCTTGGAAGAGCTGTCACCGCTGCTGGAAAACAGCATAACCCTGCAGGACATCTGCTCCAGCGGCGACGGTCCAGCGATTACGGAATGGGGGCTCCTCGGCAGCAACAAGTCCTCCAAGGGCAGACTGAAGCTGGCTCCGCGGGACGCCCGCGGATTCGCCATCGCCCTGCAGCAGAGGATCAGGGAGGATAACGGCATCGGCGTGGAGGTGCTGGTGTACGGGGATGGGGCCTACAAGGACCCGGAGAGCGGCATATACGAGCTGGCGGACCCGGTGTCCGCCTTCGGCCACAGCCCCGGCCTGGAGGGCAGGCTTCGTGAGGGTTTCAAGATGAAGTTCCTGATCGACACGATGCATCTCGAAGGTAAGAGCGCTGAGCAGATAGAGCGGGCATTGCAGGAGGAGAGGGGCCGCAGCCGGGCCATGGACAGCATGGACAGCGAAGGGACCACCCCCAGGCCACTGAAGGACCTGCTTGCCAGCCTCGCGGACCTGATAAGCGGTTCCGCGGATGCGGGCACGCCCCTGGTGGTGATCAAGGGGTTCTATGAAAGAGGATGAGGCAGCCCTCCGAAGAAGGCGCCATGGCCTTCCAGCGCGGTGTCTGGCAAAGGGAAATTATGCAAACCTTTTTATCGTTTAGCCATATTCGAGGATTCATCACAAAGGGCCCATAGCTTAGCCTGGTTGGAGCGCCCGGCTGATAACCGGGAGGTCGAGAGTTCAAATCTCTTTGGGCCCAC
>PUJZ01000022.1 GCA_003550345.1 Methanomassiliicoccaceae archaeon | reverse complement strand
TGCCCTGAGGCGGCCTGCTCGGCCCATTGAAGGAGCTTGGCCTTCGTGGGAGGAGCCGTCCTTCGCGGTCATAAGCTTGTGAACTTTTCGCCGAGATGAAAAGTGTTTCTGTTATCTGGAACACGTCTGATCCGGTATGTCTTCAGGTTAACCCCCAGTGTGCGCCGGGAGCCATACATGCCATGAGGATTGTGAATCTTTCCTTGGGCTCGGATGTTAGATCGGATGGAAACGGTTCCATCCTAGGCTCTAATCGTAAAATTAAGAGTATGGCTCAGCATAATACTACCGGATTCTAATCGACACATTTGAGGATGCCGATATTCCTGCCATGAGCAAAGTGATTCGCCTCCAAGGACGGCGTTTTTTCTCCCATCAAAATATCTGAAGCACATTCTCATGACCGGCCTTTATGCCTCCAAGCTCCATTGAGCCAGACTGTTGTCCTTCTCCTACGTCCATTGATCCGGGTTGGGGATAGTGCCGCGTTAAACTAATAATAAGTTTAGCCATACCTCAAACATCAGCGATCAGGCATTGCTTTCCGGTACGGACATGGTCAGGCCCCTGCTGCTCATAATACCAATAATAATCGGGATGCTGGTGGGCTACGAGCTGCCAGAGCACACAGAGTTGTTCGAGTCCTTGGTCTACCTGTTCCTGATACTATTGATGTACAGCCTGATGCTCGGCGTGGACCCTAGCCAGTTGAGGGGTTCCTTCGCCAACGTCAGGTTCTTCAAGGTCGCTCTGCTGATGAATTTCGTTTTCGTTCCCCTGCTGGCATACCTTCTGGCCAGCGTTTTCCTGGTTCAGCATCCGGCGATATTCGTGGGTTTCATTCTTTACATGGTCGTGCCCTGCACCGATTGGTTCCTGATGTTCACCAACATGGCGAAGGGGGACGTGCCGATGGGGGTGGCGCTTATGCCCGTCAACCTATTGATCCAGATAATCCTGCTGCCTGTTTACCTGTACCTCTTCGCGGGCCATATAGCTCCGTTCGCCCTCGGTGAGCTGCTGGAGACCATGGCGGTCTTTATTCTGCTGCCTTTCATCCTGGCGATGATCACCCGGAAGGCTATGGCCGAGTTCCGTTCAAGCGATTGGAGGGATGACGCCCTGGACGCCTCACTGCCGAACCTGCAGACCGGCACCCTGATAATCATCATATTCTCCATGTTCGCCGGCCAGGCCGATGTAATAGTCGGCAATGTCGTGCCTTTGACCGTCCTTCTGGTGCCTGTGCTGCTGTTCTTCGCCGTCGTCTTCATAGCGTCTCAGCTGGCCAGCCTAAGGGCAAGGCTGCCTTACGGGGAGTGCGCCCTGCTGACCTGCACCGTCACCGCCCGGAATTAACCCCTGGGATTGGCGATGGCGGTCGGCCTCTTTCCGGGAGAGCCGTTGATCCAGGTGGCTCTGATAATACCGGTTGTGCTGGAGCTGCCCATACTGATTTTGGTGGTCAAAGGGCTCCACCGGATCAAATCGAGGTTTTATTCGGCGGTCTGAGCGTTTGACAATCCGCTAAAGCTAGGCATGACACTGAGCAGCGCTCATGCGTCCTTAAGCCCAGACCTCATTTCTCGGGACAGTCGACCGGCCTTAGCTTGTGGGCACGGAGCTTTAGCAGCGGACGTTAGGCAGCGCTCGTCGTAGAGCGTAGCTATGGCCGGAAGCCCTTTTTTACAGAAACCATTGCTGAGATTTGGAAAAATGGCGTGCCCCGGGGCAAAGACGGCCCAAAAATGAGAGTGTCGATGAGATGCGAGATGGTGCTCCCGCCGGGATTTGAACCCGGGTCGAAGGCTCGAGAGGCCCTCATGATTGGCCACTACACTACGGGAGCGTGGAACTGGTGAAAGCACCGCTGTTAATATATTTTTTGACCGAATGCCTCTCAGAATCCAGGCATAGGAGGCGGGTGGCGCTTGTGGCGGTTGGCCGCCACACGCTGCTTGATGTCCGCCACATCGGTGATGCTGGCCCCCAGGGCTTCGGCGATGTCCTCCATTGACCTCCCTCCCTCTATGCCCTGCAGGACCACGTCCAGATCCTCATAGCTTATCCCCATCTCGTCCTCGTCGCTCTGCCCCGCCCACAGGTCGGCGCTCGGCTCCCTCGATAGGACAGACTCCGGAAGCGAGAGCTGCCTCGCCAAACGGTACACCTGCGTCTTGTAGAGGCCTCCGATGGGGAGGGCGTCGCAGGCGCCGTCCCCGTGCTTGGTGAAATAACCCATGAGCAGTTCGCTCTTGTTGCCGGTGCCCATCACCAGCAGGTCCTCGGCGCGGGCGAAGTGGTAGAGGACCGTCATGCGGCAGCGGGCCATTACGTTCCCTCTCGCCACGCGGTCCTTCAGTCCCAGGGCCTCATCGAAGGCGTCCACCATCCTCTGTATCGGCACCACGCGGTAATCGCTGCCGATGTCCCTGCTATAGGATTCGGTGAGCTCGCGGTCCCCCTCGGGAGACGCCTCCGACGGCATGTAGACGTTGACCACCCTGCCGGCGCCGAGGGCGTCCGCGCACAGACGGCTGACAAGGGCGGAGTCGATCCCCCCGCTGAGGCCCACCGCCACGCCGGAGGCGCCGGCCTCCTCCACTGTGTCGGAGATGAAGTCCAGTATCCGCTCCAAAGTCCGAGGGGGGGATTCCTCGCTCATGCTAACCCATAGTCCCGGGGCGCTTTTCAAGGTTGCGACCGCATATGAGGAAAATTAATAAACAGCGATGGCGTCGTCGTAGCGATGAGAGTCACGCTGGTCCAGTCTCTGAGCGCCGCCGACGGTTCCGGGGACAACCTGGAAGCCATCGGAGCGGCCGTGGATGAGGCGGAAGGAAGCCTCGTGGTTTTCCCTGAGCTCTACCTATGCGGATACAACACCGCCCCAGGCCTCAAGGAGCGTGTGGCCCATGACTCCGAGCGCTGGCGCGCCGAGCTGTCCCGCATCTCCTCCGAGAGCGGCAAATGGCTGATGGTGGGCGCCGCCCTTCTCGACGGCGATGCGCTGAAGAACGTCCTATGGGTGTTCTCGCCTTCCGGCGATGAACAGAGATATGACAAGATCCACCTCGCCCAGTTCGGAGAGTTCGAGGAGGGCGATGCCTTCGTCCCCGGCGACCGCGGCCTCATGGTGGACATCGATGGATTCCGCTTCGGGCTGTCCATCTGCTACGACATGTTCTTCCCTGAGCTGTACCGGCGCTACGCGCTCATGGGCGCTGACGTGCTGGTATGCGCTTCGGCCTCGCCGATGCGCTCGCAGACCCCGTTCGAGAGGGTGTTGCCGGCGAGGGCGGTGGAGAACACCTGCTACGTGCTGTTCGTTAACAACGTCGGCGATCTCGACAAGTTCCAGTACTTCGGCGGCACCCGGGCGGTGTCCCCCATCGGCCATGAGCTGGGCTCCTGCGGCGACTCGCGGCACTGCCTTCTGGAGGTCGAGCTGTCCCGCAGCGAGCTGGAGCGCGCCCGTGAAGGGCGCCCCACCCTGAGGGACCATCGCGGCGACGTCGACTGGGGCAACGCCGTATGATAAACGAGTACTTCATACTCCTGATAGTAGTAACTCTGGCCTTGCTCATGCCGCTGCTGCTGCAGCGGACCAACATCCCCGCGGTGGTGGGGGAGATCGTCGCCGGTATGGCCGTCGGGCTCCTGTTCTTCATCATATACCAGGTGACCGGCGAGGCCTACATCGGGGAGTACCCATCGGTGGACTTCCTCGCCCACATCGGCTTCATCTTCCTGATGTTCCTTTCGGGCCTGGAGCTGGACTTCGTCCGGATCGGGAGCCAGGGCCGCAAAAAACAGACCAGGGGGCTTCTGTTCTTCGTGATGACCCTGGCGATCGCCTACCTGCTGGTGCTCCTGCTCAACCGCCTGAGCTCCGCCGGCCTGGAGGCGGCATTCTTCGCCATCGTCCTCGCCACGACGTCCTTGGCGGTGGTTCTAACGGTGGTGCGAGAGATGATGCTGAACCGGCGGCCGCTGGGGCAGGAGCTGATAGTCAACGCGGTCATCGCCGACGTGGCGGCGATGGTGCTGCTGACCGTGTACGCCATAACCGTGGACCTCAGCAACTCCGACGACCTCCTCTATCCGTTGATGGCCGTGTCCATCTTCATAGCCATCCTGGTGTTCTTCATCGTGGTCTACCGCATCGGAAACTGGGCGATGTGGTACTTCCCCGGGACGCTGAGGCGCTTCTTCTCCTCCAAGGACCCCCATGAGCTCGGGGTCAGGGCGTCGCTGGTGGTCATCTTCGGCTTCGTTGCCATATCCTCGCTGGTGGACAGCAAGGCCCTCACCGTCCTCGGGGCCTTCCTTGCCGGCGCCGCCATATCCATGCTCTTCCGCGACTCGCTGCTGCTGGGGGAGAAGCTCAACGGCATCGGCTACGGCTTCTTCATTCCCATCTTCTTCATAACCATCGGCATAAACTTCGCCTTCGCCGACGTGCTGCGGCCGGAGATACTCGTCCTGCTGCCGGCGCTGGTCATCATAACCGCCGTCGCCAAGGTGCTACCCTTCGTCCTGCTCAGCCCGCGGCACAGGATCAGGACCAACCTGTCGCAGGGCGTGCTGATGACCGGCGGCCTCACCCTGATGATCGCCGGGGCGGAGATCGGCCGCGACCTCAGCGTGCTCGATGAGGGCGAGTACGGATTGCTCATCCTTCTGGCGGTGGTTCTGGCCGTTATCACCCCCATCCTGTTCCGTTACCTTTTCCGCAGCTTCGAGCTCGATGACGGGGGTGAGTCCGCATGAGGCTCCTCATCATCGGCGGCGGGAGGATGGGGCAGGAGCTCATGGCCTCCACCCCCAAAGCCCTTGTCGTGGAGGCCAACCCTCGCCGCCTTGAGAACCTGCGCGATCTCTTCGGAGAGGACAGGGTCATCGAAGGCCCGTGGAAGGAGGAGCATCTCGACATCCCTGGGCTTGATGGGGTTGTCGCCGCCACCCATGAGGACGAACGCAACATAAACATCGCGCTCACCGCCCGCGGGCGCGGCCTGCGCTACGTGGTGGTCAAGGTCAAGGACCCCGCCCGCGTGGACGAGCTTCACGACATGGGCTTCGAGGACGTCATATGCCCCCATCAGTTCGCCGCCAAGGCGATACGTGCCTCTCTGACCCCGCGCTCCAAGGACCTCATCGAGATACCCATATTCCCCGACTCGCCCCACATCGGCAAGAGGATGGAGGACCTGGGCTTCGGTCTCGACGCCATCGTCGTCGGCGTGGTGCGCAACGGCTCGGTCATCCGCGCCGAGGGCCTGAAAATCGAGGTCGGCGACCACATCATCATCGTGTCGATAGGGTGGCGCTCCAAGGAGCTGCAGCGCACCATCGTCCGCAAGGAGAGCCGTATGCGGCCCTTCGAATCGATCACCGTGCTTCTCGCCGAGGAGGAGGACCTCAACAGCACCATGTCCGAGTCGCTGTACATGGCGAGGATCTTCGACACCAGGGTGGACATCGTCTCCGCCGACCCCGCACTCATGGAGAAGGGCAAGGAGATGGCCCGTGTCTCAGGGGCGGAGCTCAACGCCTTCACGGTGCCGTCGTTGGACCTTGAGGCGCTGCCTTCACTGCTGGAGGAATGGGGGATCAAGGGCTGCTGCATAGCTCTGCGGCCCTCCGCCTCATACCGGGAGCGGCGCCGGTTCAGCAAATGGAGGCTCTACCGCTTCCTCCGCGACGTGGGCACCCCGGTGCTGATATGCCGCCGGCGGCACCCGTACCAATCGGTGCTTAACGTGCTGGACGAGCACCCGGGGAGCGCGGCGGTCACCGAACTGGTCTTCAAGCTGGGCTTCCTCAGCCGCGCCCGGCTGCGCGTCCTGCGCTACGGCTACGTGGACCCCCGGGAGCAGGAGAGGCTGGTGGAGAGGCTCACCAAGCTCTACGGGGTGCGCTGCAGCGACGAGCCGCTGATCGGCAATCCCACTTTGGAGTTCGTCAGCGAGCTCACCTCCGGGAACCGCGACCTGACCGTCCTGAATTGGAACAGCCAAAGCATAAACATCGACATACTGGGCCGCGCCATAATGGAGGGGCCCTCCTCGCTTCTCCTCATGCGCGGAGACTAGAAACGTTTTAATTGCAGGAGCAATTTCACTGCCACAGGCCGAGATAGCCCAGCCCGGTAAGGCGCGAGCCTGGAAAGCTCGTGGGGTTCTTCCCCTCGGGAGTTCAAATCTCCCTCTCGGCGCCATACTATTCTCCGACAGGCATAACGGAATAAATAACAGGAAGTGAATCATCAAAGGACGCTGGTGAGAGAGATGAGGGTGAACGCCGATCTTTACGTGAAGGACGTCCCCGGCCAACTGGTCGCGGCGCTGGAGCCTGTATCCGTAATGGAAGGGAACATCGTGGGCGTGGTGCACCACCGCGACCAGGTCATGAACGACCGCATCGGCGTCAACATAACCTTCGACCTTCTCGACTCCGCGGTTCTGGACAAGCTCCTGGCCATATGGAAGGACCGCGACGTGCGCGTGTCCCGCATCGCTTCGGTGGTGGAGACCTACCCGCTCGACTACCTGCTCATCGGGGACCTGTCGCCGTCGCGTCTCGAGGAGATACTCGACGAGGTGAAGGACATGCTGGGAATGGAGGCCCTGGACATACGCTACTCATCGGTAATGGAGTCGGGCAGCCGCACCGCCCTCATCAACGCCAAGCTCACCAACAAGGAGAACCTCCGCAAGGCGGAGGAAATGATCGCCTCCATGGTCAGGGAGAAGGGCATCGTCGCCGTCAGGGGGCTGGGGAAATGAGCATCGACATCGCCATCGCGGGGTTCGGCACAGTGGGGCAGGGTTTCGCCGAGATGCTCGCCCTGCGGCAGGGGATGATAAGGGAGGCCTTCGGCACCGAGGCGAGGATCGTGGCCGCCTTCGACTCCAGCAGCGCCATATACAGCGAGGAGGGCCTCGACCCCATGGCGCTGGTGGCCGCCAAGGCGGAGACGGGGAGGGTGGGCGACGAGCCGCTGGTGGACGGCGCCGCCTTCCTGGAGTCGATCGACTACGATGTGCTGGTTGAGGTGAGCCCCACCGACATAGTGACCGGCGGGGCGGGCCTGCACCACATCCGGAGCGCCCTCGGCGCCGGCAGGCACGTGATAACCGTCAACAAAGGGCCGCTTGCGCTCGCTTTCGCGGAGCTCGACACCTTGGCCAAGGAGAACGGCGCGCAGATGCGCTTCGAGGGCTCGGTAGGGGGTGCGATGCCCATCATCAACCTCTGCCGCGAGAGCCTGATGGGGCAGGAGATCGGCTCGGTGATGGGCATCCTGAACGGCACCTGCAACTTCATACTGAGCCGCATGGACGACGGGCTTCCGTTCGAGCAGGCGCTGAAGGAGGCCCAGGAGCTGGGCTACGCCGAGGCCGACCCTGGATACGACATAAACGGCGTGGACACCGCCTGCAAGGTGGTGATACTCGCCAACTCCGTCTTCGGCATAGACTGCAGCTACGAGGACGTGGACGTCACCGGCATCACGGCGATAAGCGAGGAGGCCGTGGCCATGGCGGCGGAGCAGAACTACTGCATACGGCTGATAGGCGAGATATCCCCCGAAAGGCTGGAGGTGTCGCCGCGCCTGGTGACCAAGGGGCATCCCCTCTCCGTCACCGGCACCCTGAACGTCGCGCAGGTGAACACCGACCTCGCCGGACCGATCAGCATCTCAGGCCGGGGGGCGGGCAGGTCGGAGACCGCATCGGCCATACTGAGCGATCTCCTGGCGATGATGCGTTCCTTCGTCAATAATAAATAATACCCACGGGATAGTCCCATGGGCCTCAGGGCCTAGAGCTCACAAGGGTTGATCGCATTATTGGCCAATAGAGTTGTATTGTACGACACCACCCTCAGGGACGGTGCCCAGACCGAGGGGGTCTCGTTCTCGATAGAGGACAAGCTTGAGATCCTGCAAAGGCTGGACGAGTTCGGCATAGATTTCGTGGAGGGGGGATGGCCCTCCTCCAACCCCAAGGACGACCAGTTCTTCGAACGCGCCAAGGGCATGGATCTGAAGAACACCAAGCTGGTGGCCTTCGGCTCCACCCGGAGGGCGAGGAAGAGCGCCGACCGCGACGAAGGCCTGGCATCCCTGATCGACGCCGGCACGGAATGGGTCTGCATATTCGGCAAGACCTGGGACCTGCATGTAGACAAGGCGCTGCAGGTGAGCTTGGAGGAGAACCTCAAGATAGTGAGGGAGAGCGTGGAGCACCTGCGCTCCAACGGCAAGAGGGTCATATTCGACGCTGAGCACTTCTTCGACGGCTACAAGGACAATCCCGGCTATGCGCTGGAGGTGCTCAAGGCCGCCGAGGCCGGCGGCGCCGAATGGGTGGTCCTCTGCGACACCAACGGAGGCTCGCTGCCCTACGATGTCGCCAAGGCCACCAAGAAGGTGATGGAGGAGGTCGGGGTCCCCGTCGGGGTCCACTGCCACAACGATTCCGACCTCGCCGTAGCCTGCTCCCACGCCGGCGTCCGCATGGGCGCCACCATGGTGCAGGGCACCATCAACGGCATCGGCGAGCGTTGCGGCAACGCCAACCTCTGCTCCATAATACCCAATCTGGTGCTGAAGATGGGAGTGGAGACCTCCGTGCCCGACCTCGGAAAGCTGCGCTCGCTCAGCAACTTCATCGGCGACATCAGCAACCTCTTCCCGCAGCCCGGGATGCCCTACGTGGGCGAGAGGGCTTTCGCCCACAAGGGCGGGGTGCACGTCAGCGCCATGGCCAGGGACTCGCGCACCTACGAGCACATCGACCCGCAGACAGTGGGCAACCGCCGACGCTTCCTCATATCGGAGATGTCGGGGAGCAGCAGCATACTGGAGAAGGTCAGGGAGCTGGGCATCGACGACCAGCGGGAGGACAGCAAGCCGATCCTCGAGCACATAAAGGCGCTGGAGTCCCAGGGCTTCCAGTTCGACGGCGCCGAGGCCAGCTTCGAGCTGCTCGTGCGCCGCTTCCGCGAGGAGCAGAAGACACCGTTCGAGTTGGAGGGCTTCCGCCTGTTCATCGATTCGCAGATGGGCTCCAAGCTCACCTCCGAGGCATCGGTGAAGGTGGTCGACCGCTACGGCAACGTGGAGCACACCGCCTCCGACGGCGACGGTCCGGTGAACGCCCTCGACCAGGCGCTGAGGAAGGCGCTGGCCCGCTTCTTCCCCAAGCTCAACCATGTGCGTCTGACCGACTACAAGGTCCGCGTCATCGACGAGAAGGCCGGGACCGCCGCCAAGGTGAGGGTGCTGATACGCTCCACCGACGGCGACAGCTCCTGGACCACGGTGGGCGTCTCCGAGAACATCATCGAGGCCTCCCTGATGGCCCTGGTGGACTCCATGGAGTACATCCTCATGAAGGAGGAGTACAACGGAGCCTGAATTGCATGAAAAGGAGGGCCCCCGAGAATCTTTATGGTGGGGAAGTTGGAGAAGGTCCGCGGGGGCCCTCCGGACACGTGATTATAAACTATTGTTTAAAACCCTATCGGGCCATTATCAAAAGTGATAATCGCGGGTGATCGATTCACCGCCTAAACGCCGTCAGAGCGGGGACGATACTGCATTCTTACAGTTCGAAGGCCGTGAAAGCATGACGATGATGATTCGATGATTGGATGTCGATTGCGGCGCAATGGAGGACCATTCCCTCTCTGATTCTGGAAAAAAAATGATCTCTCCTTCTTGGGAGGCATGAGGCCATTGACGGATGATCCGAATATGGTCAATGATCGCTGTAAGAAGGAAACGAGGTTCCGGGATCGGGCAGGGGCCCTCTTTCAACATCAAAATTTTACTGTTTTCGGGGGTTCGATGCCGAACGCCTCCAGTATCAATTGGTTTCGCGCCGTCAGCGCGGTAAGGCTCCACGTCCCGTTGCCGCCGACGGCGCGCAGGCCGCCCAAGGAACGTAAAGCATTGTCGACCAACACATTATCGATTTCCGAGGACCGCAGCACGCTATCCATCTTCGAGCGGAGAATCATGGCGATGAATTTGATCAGGAACTGCCCTCGGGCGCTCACCAGGTCATTGGCACGTATCCGGTCTGCGTCTATGACGATCTTGTAATCTCTGAAGAGGTGTTCGATCCGGCGGCGGAGCTCGAGGGACATCATGACCTCCTCCCAGCTGATGCCTGGTGTCGCCAGAAGTATGAAGGTTCCGATCCTGTTGACCGCGAATGCGATCGCGTTCCGTTTTCGCTCAACGATCATGGCGCCGTCCTCATCGAGCGAGAAATCCAGGAACTTCTCATAATTGCCGGCAGCCTCCTTGAAAGCGAACGTTGGGCGGCGGAACATCTTGCCGTTAAGCCTTCGCTCTATCTCGTTTATCTCCACCATGATCCTCTGTTCTTCCTCAGCGGCCTTCAGGGAATCGTAACATACGTAGGCGGTTATCCTTGCGGCGTCCTCGAAACCCTCATCGCCTTCAGTCAGGTACACATTAAGCTCTTTCTCTATGACCACGCCCAGCTTCAGCTCCTCCACTTTATAGGCACGGCCCTTGTGCACCCTCACGGTCTCGCCCATCTTGGACACTGCCCGCGTCACGAGTTTCTTGAAGGGGCGGGCATTGGCATCGGCGGGCATCACGAACTCGATGTTCCTGTCTATCAAAGGCACTATGATGTCGGCCCTGTCTACATCGGAATCCATGACCAGGCGGAACCCCTCCGGGGTATACCTCCTGATGTAATCGAAATTGCGGCGTAGTGTTTCGATATAGGGCGATGACTCGGGGAACAGATTGAACATTGAAGGCAGTCCGTCCTTATCCGTAACGATGCATGCGTTCAAATCCCTGAACAATTCGTTGTCTAGATTGAGTCCCCATTCGTTCCAACCGAACACATGCCTGCTCTTCGAAACGGATTTCAGGTCGAATGTGTACATCGTCTCATTCCCCGTTCTCAATTTGAAGAACAGGTCCATGCCGAAGCGGTCATTCCCGACATGATTTACGAGTTCGGATATGAGCTGTGGCTCAAATCCAACATTCAATCCGAGGAATTCGGGGATGAAGGAGTCCTCCAATACAGCGTTGGATTCCATAAGCTCCGAGGGCGATATCGCCTGGGCCATGGAGATTGCCAGTATCCAGTCTCCGAGATAGTCGAAGGATTCATTCAGCTGTTCGCGCAGACCCAAGGAATTCTGTATATGATTCAACAGCAGGGCGGACCCGTAATCTTTCGCTATCAGCTTCTTCGGCATGTTCCTGGTCTGCTTTGGTATTATCTCCCCGGTTTCTGGATCCACTTTACCCAGATATTTTTTATGCGTGACTGGATTTTTTTTGCCGGGCACACGCTCTGAGATGCTCTCATACGCATAGGTGTTGTCGTTCCTCTTGATGAAGTATCTACTCGCCACTAGGCCATTAGATATGGGTACGTTTATAAATATTTTATATTTTCATTATATAGTATAAAAATATTTTATCGATCGATTGGAAACATAGGATGGCGGATGGGGGCCTCAATTATCGTCTTGATGGTCGCGGGTAAGAAAAATTTGGATATATCATAATATAATTATATTTATTATTGGTGACGGTATCACAAAAACCATTTTATTCGCTTAAGTGATAGAATTCTAATCGATAGTTAATGAATCCTGAGAAAGAGATGTCGAGAATAGAAAGATTCGATGCCACTTTAGCTAGGGAGGAAGTGGACAGGCTCTGCGTCATGGCATTCTCCACCTCTTTGATGATTTCAAAATATTCAGGTCTGCAGGTTTCAGATATCCGTTGGGATCCCAAGCTAGCTACTGTGGCGGGCCATGCCTGGATGAAATATGGAGCTGATGATTTCTACTACAACTCTGAATTGATGGCCCCCACGAAAGATTGCGGGATCGAACTGAGGGAGCGTGAATATCATCATTGCTCCCCTAAGGGGTTTTTCTTTGAGGACCCGGAAGACATCGAATCAAATGATTTCCCCATCGATCCCTTGGAGCCTGAACAAACGCCCTGGATGAATAAGGGCATGTTTGAGAAGGTCAGTTTGGCCCGGGAGAAATGGGGTGACGAGTACATCATCCAGCCTGGTTTTTGGGGGATAATCACCCAGGCCGGTCTGCTGCGAGGGGTCGAGGCCTTGATGATAGATATGATGCTCGAAGAGGACCTGGTCCACAAGCTGGTCAAAAAGACCGAGCATTTTATCAGGGGCATTCAAACCAGACTCTGCGATGCGGGTTCGCATTCGATAATGAATGCGGACCCTACAGGGTCAGAGGATCTGATAGATGTCGATACCTATCGGAAATATCTGTCCGGTTCCAACAAAAGAATAGTCGATGATGTGAAGAAGAACTATGACGTGAAGTACGTACTTCACATATGCGGCGACACCGCGAAAACATGTCAGGTCGCTCCAGAGATAGGCGCGGACATCTACAGCTTCGACTATCAGGTGCCTGTTTCCCATTATAAGAAGGCTATCGGGGACAAATGCGTGATACTGGGGAACGTTCCGACCAACACGGTGACCATGATAAAGAATGTGGATGAGGTCGTCTCAGCCGCCAGGTCCTGCATAGAACAGGGAGCGGAGGGCGGCGGTTACATTCTGGGAGGGGCATGCGATGTTCCCATAGAATCTCCGTTCGAGAACGTACGTTCAATAGTGGAAGCAGCTGAAAAATACAGTTACGATCGTGATTGAACCCGATCCAATCCCATTCTTGAAACGCTTCATTTCTAATCCTCATCATTCGATTCGGCGCTGATGACGCTGACGATGATCTGTTCGCTGAGCTTTTGGAACAGGGCGGCAACTGGCCCTGAATGACTTTTTTCCGTTTGTGTTACTGGTTGGCGGACATGATTGACGTATCACTCCGTTAGGACCGCTGTAAGCAATAAAGAACCTTGAGAGAAGTTCATGCCAATGCTGGATCGAGGATGTGCTTACCGGAGATTGAATGACTGGGGTGCTGCCTTCATCGGACCGTCAAACATTGTAGCTGTGTCCGCCGGCAGATGGTATATCGATTGAAGCCTCTGAACACGACTATCATCCATCGTAAGGAGCTTATTAGCTTAGGCTGCGCCTCCCGGCTTTGTCACAAAATCCAAACCATCGCCCAGATGCACTGCTCTGATTCTGGAAAGCCTTATCATCGCCGAGGACGGAACTTCGGGCACATCGCCCGGCCTTGTTATGAAATCATCATGTAAACATAAATCATAATTGTAGGTATACATATGGCTACGTATACCAAAAATTTGGCAATGGAATAGTAAAACTACATATGACGATATTATCTAATATATATGAAATATATACTACATAATATGCTTATTAAGTATACATATGAATATAATATCTATCAATATATAGACAAATAAAATATTAGAAAATATTTTAAATACACGCTAACATAGCTATTTTGTCGTAATTTGTCTAAATTTCCTATGAAAAATTATAGGATTAACGGGCTAATTATGAGAAAAGGAGGAGAAAAAATGAAAGAAATGACAAGGTTGGAGAGATTGGAGGCCACTTTGGCACGTGAACCTGTCGACAGAGTCTGTGTCGACGCGTTCACAACAAGCGTATTGCTGGCGAGATATTCCAACATAAATGTGGGGGATATGAGGTGGGACCCGAAGTTGGCCACAAAGGCGGGCATCGCATGGATGGAGTTCGGCATCGACGACTTCTACTACAACACCGATCTGAAGGCCCCCACGAAAGATTGCGGGATCGAGCTCAGGGAGCCCATCGACAACCACTGTTCACCGAAAACGGAATTTTTCGACAGCCCCGAGGCCATCGAATCGAAGGAGATCCCCATCGATGTTATGGACCCGAAGCAGACGCCGTGGATCAACAGCGGAATGATGGAAAAACAGACATTGGCGAGAGAGGCATGGGGGGACGAATACATCATTCAACCGGGCTTCTGGGGCGTGCTCACCCAGGCAGGGGTTTTCCGCGGCGTTGAGGAGCTCATGATGGATGTTATGTTGGAGGAGGACCTCGTTCGGAAGGTCGTTGACAAGACCGTGCCGTTGGTCGAGGGGGTCGCATGTCGTTATGCTGAGGCCGGAGTCCATTCCATGATGAACGCCGACCCCACTGGCTCCAATGACCTTCTCGATGAGGCCACGTACCGCAAATTCTTCCTTCCGGGTAACAAAAAGGTCACAGACACTGTAAAGTCGAACTATGATGTGTATTACAAGCTGCACATATGCGGCGACACAAGACAGACCTGCAAAGTGGCCCCGGACATGGGAGCGGACTTCTACAGCTTCGACTCCCAGGTGCCTGTCTCATATTACAAAAAGGAGATAGGAGACAGGTGTGCGATCATGGGCAACGTCCCGACGATGACCGTTACCATGGATGGGACCGTGGAACAGGTCATGGAAGCTGCCAGGAGCTGCATAGAGCAGGGAGCTAAAGGCGGCGGATACATTTTGGGAGGCGCCTGCGACGCCCCGGTGTCGTCACCCTATGAGAACATGCAGGCATTCAAAGAAGCCGCTTTGAAATACACATCGATGTATCAATGAAACAAAAGGGCGAGCGGTAGCAATCAAACTGGTGAAGGAAGGGGCCAAACAAACTCCAGACTCCAGGGAATGGGCGGGATCCATGAATGACTGGTGACGACAGGCCGTTTATGATCTCACTCCCGCCCATTTTCCCATTTTTATTATTTAGTGGATCCGTCCTGAGTCGTATTTGAACACTGCTTCTAGAGCAACGTGCGGTCGGGGGCCTATTATGCATCTGCTTCACTCAGTTTTACCTCTCAGAAACGTTGAGACGGCCCCATACCTGGTAATTACCAACTATTATGTCTGAACGGCTGTAGCGATGGCGGTCCATGGTTGGAACCTGAACTCTTCGTATCCATATGAAAAGGCGTTTTTACTCTGGCACAATCGGATGATGCATCGTATCGATTATCACCAGCCCCTCCACCCCGTCTAGCCTAGAATGCATGATTCTGACCAGTGTATCATGGTCTATATCGAGTGCCACGGCCATGGCCTTGAACTCACAGGGCCCTTCACCCATTGTACCGCTCTCATCAACTCCCAAGTCTGAGTCAATTAGATTCATACCGACCCATCCGCTTGGGGACCTAAGTATGGTCTTTATATGGCCTAAGAAACCATCGGCGTACTCAGAGATGTCGGCGGAGATGGCCAACAAGGCATTCCGCATGGCCTCGTTGCATTCCTGATTCCATAATTTGATTTTGCCTGAAACGCCGTATGAGGTCGCCGACGCCTCATCGATTGAAGAAGAGTTCATGGCAATATCCCCTTGATGACATCGTCCAGCCCCTCTCCCGTCAAAGCGGAGGTCGCGAATATTTCCGTACCAGGCGAAATCTGGGACAGATTGACCCTGGCCTCCTGTATCACGGAGTCATCCACCAGATCGCATTTGTTGATGATTAATACATCAGAGCTGGAAAGCTGCTTCTCTATGAATGATCTTTTCTTCTTCAAAAGGAGACCAAAGCGGTATGCATCAACCACGCCGACCTTGACCACATCATCCGGCCCTATCCTGGAGAGCCGGATGATCTCGTCTACCTGATCGGGCAGGGCGAGTCCAGTGGGCTCCAGTATGAATAGGTCAGGTTCGAATTCGCGATTGATGTCGATCAGCGTGTCCCTCAGGGTCCCAGCCAAAGAGCAGCAGATGCAGCCTTGGGCGATTTCGACCACCTCATACCCCTCGACGGAAATCCTTTCACCGTCGATTCCGACCTCGCCCGCCTCGTTAACGATTATTGCCACCCTCAAACCCGAATTGTTTGCGGCCTTAGCGAGCTTGACTAGAATGGTCGTCTTGCCGCTTCCCAAGAATCCGCCTAGCAAGGTTACGAACATCGTAAACCAATGATTGCTGGAGATTAAATAATTACCTAGTATAATAATAATTCTTACTATAAACATTCCCGGAAAAGTAGGGAATCCCCGATAAAAACGGGGAAGATGCGGCCATACCCCCTTAGTCATAATTATCATTGTAGTAGGGCATGTGCCCGATATGAACCGATTGCGGGCGGTCAGGGACGCTCCGGTGATTGGCGATAGGGTCGTCTATTGGATGGACGCATCTCAACGCACGGTCTCAAACCTGGCCCTGGAGCATGCGGTATCAGTCTCCAACCACAGCAATCTGCCCTTGGATGTACTGTTCGTCATCAACACCGATTCTCCTGATTTTAACCGCCGGTCCGTGTCGTTCATGCTGGATGGAATGGACGATGTCGCCGTCGGATTGGAGGAGAGGGGCATCAACCTGTCCGTCCGCATCGGCAACGCGGTGCAGGAGGTCCTATCCCATTGCCAGGACGCAGGAGCGATCATCATGGATTGCGGATATCTTCGACACCGTCGCCGAGATTATGATGAGATACTTCGATCCACGGATATCGCGGTCCATCAATTGGAGGACAACGTGGTCGTGCCTCCTGAGATCGCTTCAGACAAGGAGGAATGGTCGGCGGCAACCCTGAGACGGAAGATAACGCCCATGATTCCCGATTGGCTTGATTTTGCGGTTCGGACCGAGCCGAAGGTCAGAAGCCATGGCCTATGGGGGGATGAACATACCTGGAACGGGGTCGGGAGTATCGAACAGTTTCTTCCCGAGGAGGGCCCTAGGCCAGCTGCATCGTTAAGAGGGGGGCAGAACGAAGCTAATAGAAAATGGCGCTCGTTCCTGGAAAAGGGGATGGCACATTATACTGAGGCTAGGAATGAGCCGGCCAGCGATGGTCAGTCGGGCATGTCCCCCCACCTTCACTTCGGTCAGATATCCCCGGTCATGATGGCCGCAGAAGCCTGGGGCCTTCCTGGGTCCGAGACCTTCTTGGAGGAGCTCATAGTCCGGCGGGAACTGGCGGTGAACTTCACCCTGTACAATGGCCATTATGATGATTATCGTTGTCTGCCAGAATGGGCGGCGAAGACCCTGGGGGAGCATGCGGTCGACAGGAGGGAGCACCTCTACACCTTCAAGGAACTGGAAAGGGCGGAGACCCATGACCCTTATTGGAATGCGGCCCAGGGGGAGATGTTGGCCACCGGCAAGATGCACGGCTACATGCGCATGTACTGGGGCAAGAAGATCATCGAATGGTCGGAGACGCCTGAGCAGGCGTTCCGTGCCGCGGTGGACCTGAACGACCGTTACGAGCTGGACGGCCGCGACCCCAACGGCTATGCCGGCATCGCCTGGTGCTTCGGGAAGCACGACCGGCCGTGGAAGGAGAGGCCGGTATTCGGCAAGGTCCGCTACATGAACGCCAGGGGCCTGGAGAGGAAGTTCTTCATGCCCGGCTACGTGGACCGTGTGATATCCATGATGGAGGCCTTCGACGGCGACGGCCCTCCGAAGATCTGATGCTGGTTCTTTAACTCGGAACCAAAGTTGACACGTTGTGTCTATGAGTAAAAAGAAGTCGCGACCCCTGTATAAGGGGGAGTAAGGTGGGGGCACGGGGATTTGAACCCCGATCAGCGGGTTTCCACCATGGGGGGAGCTACCCTCCATGAATTAACGGGTCATCGCTCCAGTTACTCATCAACTGTCAGCAAACCCGTTTCCAATCATTCCCGATAACTGGAGCCCGCGAGGATGCCGTGTTACCCTATACCCCCGTTTAGCGTGATCACTTCTTACGCATCTTCTGCGCCCTCTTCCTGCGGCGCATCTTCTTCTTGCGCCATTTCCATCTCTGGTTCCCAGGCTTCTTCCAGGCTCGTGAGCTTCTCTTCATTTGTACTCCTCGATTTCCGCGATGATTGAGCCATTGATAATGGAGCTATCCCATCGAATGGCGGGCCCGTCGGGATTTTCGGCCCTCTATGACTTTCGAACCCGAGGCGTCTGGCTTAGAAGGCCAGCGCTATATCCTGGCTAAGCCACGGGCCCGCAGATGTCCCGATTACGTCCATTTGATTTAAAGATTGTTCAACACGTACTCGTCCAAGAGCTCCAATATGTTGGTGTCCATGTAGATCGCGACCGCCTCTCCCATGCAGAGCAGACCGAGTATCAGCAGCACCGGCCAGGCGTTGACGATCTTGTTGACGAACGTTATCAGCTCCTGGACGAAGCGCATGGCGGTGAATATTATCACCGCCGCCGCCAGCGCTATGACCGCCCTGATCACATCGTCGGTCAGGAACTCCCAGGCAGGGTCGGTAAGCGTGCCGAGGAAGAGGTACAGTCCCACCGCGGCGAATATCGCCAGTATCACTGCCAGATTGATCGTCCTGAAGGGCCGGAAGAACAGGGCGAAGCCTGTGACCCCCATAAGCGCCAAGGACAATACCGTCCATTCGCCAGTGGCATGCGCCTGCATCGCATAGACGGTCACCATCATCACCAGCCCGCCGATAACACCGAGGAAGGTTTTCAGGCGGTATGCCAGGCCCCCGCCGGTCCTCATGTAGCGGAAGGCCATGAGGAACGCCAGGAGACCCCCTAGACCGAGTATGACCTCAGGTACGGGGGAGGCCGTCAGCTCGCTCAGATGGAAGTCTTGGATGTATGATTGAATCGAGTCTAGACTGATATCCATGGGAATATAATTATCATCTAAGCTTAAAAAAACATTGCCTTGTGGCGGGCGTCTAGATGCCGAGCATCCTCGAGATGTTCTTGCCCAACAGCTTCTCCTTTATGCTGCCGTTGCCCCATTCTCCCTCGCGTATAAGATTGATGAACTGCAGGGTGCTGAACCTGATCTCGTAGTTGGGGAAGTCGGAACCGAAAACCGCCCGGTCGGGGAACTCCTGGCAGACCGCGCTCAGACGCTCGTGAACCATGTCAGGCCTTTTCGGGAGCCATCCCTGCAGCGCGGAACAGTCTGTGTATATGTTGGGGAAATCCCGCATCAGCGGCAGCAGCTCGTCATGGAACTTGCCCCCCATGTGGGCGATGATTATCTTCATCTCCGGGTGCCGTTCGGCGACGTCCCGGAAGAAGCAGGGGCGGCAGTACTTCTCGTCCAGCGGCTCCAATGCCATTCCCGCGTGGGAGAGGACCACCAGTCCAAGGTCGTCGACCAGGTCCCAATAGTCCCGGTACCTCTCTTCGTCAGGATAGAATCCGGTGGCGGGATAGACCTTTATGCCCAGCGGAGCGTAGCGTTTCACCATCCTCTCCACCATCCTGAGGCCTTCCTCGCCGCGGTTGGGGTCCACGGAGATGAAGGGGATCAGCTCGTCGAATGAGGAGCATTCCTCGAAAAGCATCTCGGTGTACTCCTCATTCCCCATCTCGCTGTCGTTCAGAAGCTCGAAGTCGGTGGGCAGGATGACCGCCTTGTCGACACCGCTCCCCGCCATCTCCTCCATGAGCTGCTCGGCGCTGATGGAGAAATCGTCGAACACGTAATCGCTGTCCAATCCGAAATCGAAGAACGGCTTCAGGGCCTCCTCCATCTCCCGCAAGGGCTCGAGGTACCTCTTGACCGCCTCGTTGGGCAGCATCTTACGATTCCATAGGTGGACATGGGCGTCGACGATCATCCGCCTGAAATCACGATTTGCCTATTAAACTGATTTCTTGCACCTATAAGGCGGTCGATGATCGCAAATATGAATAGTTTAAGAGCGGCGAGCACATTAATCAACCGTGCCCAAGCCCATCTCGGACCGCGGAGCCGTTTCTCCGGTCATCGGCGTCATATTGTTGGTGGCGATAACCGTGGTCCTGGCGAGCACACTATTGGCGCTGGTCAGCGGAATTATCGATCTGGACAGTTTTGAAGAGGAGGAGAGGGGCTTCCCCGAGCCTGATGAACCGCCTTCCTTCCCGCCCATATTCCGCAGCGGCGGACTCACTGAGGATCCGCAAGCGGTTTTCACCGGCAAGAACCTTGAGCTGAGCAGAGGAACGGTCATAACCTGGTTGAAATTGGACTCGGGGTCAATTGACGGAGGCGTGGTGATTAAAGGGGTGGCATCAGAGAATGACATAGACCAATCATACGGCATAAGGATGGATTCTGGCGGACTGCGTCCGGAAGCGTTCATCGCCATGGATGGCGCCGAGGACGACATCGTGTTCCACAGCGCGGCCTCAACACCTGTTCTGAATATTGGCCAGTGGTACATGCTGGTTGCCTCATTCTCCGCCAACAAGATCGAGATGAACGTCTACTCGGTATCTAGCCATTTGCCCACGTACACAGCTTCGGTTACGCCGCCCGGGGATCTGGGGAGCTTTGCCCCCCGGTCTAGCGCCGGGCAACCAGTAATGGTCCTCGCCCAAGGGGTAGATCCGTTATGGATGCCTCTCGACGGGTCTGTTTTCGACTGGCGCATATACGGCTATGTGATGTCAAAGGCCGATATGGACTCGGTTTGGATGGAGACGAGGAACGAGCTGCCATCCTGACCTCTATGCATATGTGATCATGGCGGTTTGTCTAGTTACGGCAGCATTGGCATATATATAAATACTATTGCACATATGAGCAATTTAACAACCTTAAGATGTGTTGAAAATGCCAAGATTAGACGAAACAGGACCAGAAGGGAAGGGGCCGCTGACCGGCCGCAGGATGGGGCGTTGCGCCCAGGATGAGAAGGGAGAGAGGAACGAGGACACTGGCCGCCCGGCCCTTGGCCTCGGCAAGGGCGGACGCCCCCGCGGGGGGGGCAGGGGCTTCGGCGGCGGACGCCGGGCGCGTTTTTTCCACAACAGGTCAGAGGTGGACGAGTGAAGATAGCGGTGGCGGTCAACGATGGCATGGTGTCCGAGCACTTCGGGCATTGCCAGGGCTACGCCCTCTATCACGACGAGGAGGGCGAGGTCCGTCCTGCGGGATTCCTCGAGAGCCCCGGGCATGAGCCGGGCAAGCTCCCCCTGTTCCTCGCGGCCCATGATGTCAACCTGGTGATCGCTGGGGGGATGGGGCCGCGGGCGGTGGAGCTCTTCCGCCAGAACGGGATCGAGGTGCTACTGGGAGTGGGCGGCGACGCTGATGATGCTGTCGCCCGTCATTCTGCGGGCACACTTGAGACCGGGGATAGCACCTGCCACCACAGCGAAGAGGTCCCGATCGACGGAGGCGGGCGATACATATGCGTCACGTCTCAGGGCGAAGGGATGACCGCCGACGCCGAGGACCGGTTCGGAAGGTCCCCCTACTTCGTCATCCTCGACCTGGAGACAGGGAGGACTGCCAATTTCAAGAACCCGGTCGCCGATGCTTCGGGAGGAGCGGGGCCGCGGGCGGTGCAGTTCATCGCCGACCAGGGGGCGGATGTGGTCATAACCGGCCAGCTCGGAGACAAGGCCAACGACGCCATGTCCTCCAGCGGGATCAAGGCCTACAGCTACAAGGAAGGAGGCAAGGTCTCCGATGCCGTTAGGCGTTACCTCGAGGGCGGCCTGGAGCCGCTGAACTGAGGTAGAGCCATGAGGTTGGCCATAGCCAGCGGCAAGGGCGGCACCGGAAAGAGCACTGTCTGCGCGAATCTCGCTCAATCACTGTCAGAGACGCAGCCGGTCGTGGTCGTTGACTGCGACGTGGAGGAGCCTAACCTCCACCTGTTCTTCCCCGCCGAATGCGACGAGATCGAAGTGACGGTGGCCAACCCGGTGGTGGACATGTCCCTATGCCAAGGCTGCGGGGACTGCGGCAGGTTCTGCCGTTACGGCGCCCTCACCGTGATGAAGGGTAGCCACACATTCTTCCCCGAGCTCTGCCACTCCTGCAACGGATGCGCCATCGTCTGTCCCAACGACGCGATATCGATGGCCCCCCGCCGGGTGGGGGCGGTGAGGTCGCACAGGCATTCGCCCACCCTCACGCTCATCAGCGGCATCCTAGACGAGGGCGAGGTCCAAGCGCCGCCGGTGATCCACAAGGCGAAGGAGATGGCCAACGGAACAACCCTCACATTATATGACGCCCCTCCGGGCATCGCCTGTCCGGTGATAGAGACCATGGAGGGCGCGGACTATTGCCTCCTGGTCACCGAGTCCACGCCCTTCGGCCTACATGATCTGGAGCTCGCCGCCGGCGTGGCGGAGGAGATGGGGATCCCCGCGGGGGTGTTAATCAACCGCAGCGATGGCCATGACGAGGAGATCAATGACTTCTGCGCCTCCAGGGGGCTGCCGGTGCTCATGACAATACCGTTCGACCGGCGCATAGCGTCGGTGCAGAACATCGGCGGTCTCATATCACTTGAGATCCCTGGATGGGACAAGCGATTCATCGGGCTGTTCCGCAGCATCATACACTCCATGGAGGGAGAATTATGAGGCAGATCGCCGTTGTCAGCGGAAAGGGCGGGGCGGGCAAGACCATGGTGGCCGCCGCCCTCGCGGATGTCAATCCACGCGCCCAGGTGCTGGCGGACTGCGATGTGGAGGCCTCCAATCTCGAGTTCCTCATCCCCGCTGAGAAGATGAGGGAGGAGACCTTCTTCAGCCTTGACCTGGCATTCATCGACCCATCGCTATGCCAGGAATGCGGCATCTGCGTGGAGGGCTGCGCCTTCAACGCCATATCGGAGAACGGTGGAATACGGGTGGAGGAGATGCGCTGCGAGGGCTGCGGCGTCTGCGGGTTCGTATGCCCGCATGACGCGGTGACCATGGAACCCCGGCCGAGCGGCAGCATATTCCGGTCGCATAGCAATCTGGGGCCGATGGCCCATGGAAGGCTGAAACCAGGCTCAGGCACCTCCGGCCTGCTGGTGCACGAGGTCAGGAAAAGGGCTGTTCAGCTGGATGACGGCGAGGAGATCCTCCTTATCGACGGCCCGCCCGGCATCGGCTGCGCCCTGATATCGAGCATCAGCGGCACAGAGGCGGTGCTGGCGGTGACCGAGCCCAGCCTGTCCGCGATCCATGACCTCAGGAGGCTGGTCTCGGTCTGCCGCAAGCTTGGGCCCAGGGTGATGCTGATCATCAACCGCCATGACCTCGATGACGGGCTGACCGCCGAGATAGAGGAGTACGCCTGCGCAGAGGGGATACCGGTGCTGGCCAAGCTGCCTTTCGACCCAGGTGTGGTAGAGGCGGTCAGGAAAGGTCTGCCTGTGACCCGCACCTTATGCGAGGCTGCGAAACCCTTTTCAACGCTTTGGGATTT
Organism: Methanomassiliicoccaceae archaeon; assembly: GCA_003550345.1. Taxonomy (GTDB): domain Archaea; phylum Thermoplasmatota; class Thermoplasmata; order Methanomassiliicoccales; family Methanomethylophilaceae; genus PWHV01. The sequence goes on along the minus strand of PUJZ01000022.1, from coordinate 27,283 downwards.
GATAGATGCAGAGCTGGAGAGATGAACCCGCAGAATAGGAGCTGTTGCCGCAAGCGCCGTGGAAGACCTAGGTCGGGCATGGTGCTGAAGGACCAGGGTCGATACCGTTGTTATGCACCTATGTGCCATACTCTACCTGTCGATGATTCACCTGTGATGCTGCAGGCGGAGGAGATGGAGGCCCTGAGGCTGGTGGACCTTGAAGGGATGGGTCAGGAGGAGGCCGCCAAGGCCATCGGAATATCGCGGCGAACACTTTGGAAGGACCTGCATGAGGCCAGGCGCAAGGTGGCAGATGCGTTGGTCAACGGAAGGACCATACGTGTCGAAGGCTGCATCCACAAGCGTTCCGAGGAATGCCCACCAGATGAGAGATTAGAAGGTGAAGATTAATGGTGGACTGGGCGAGATTTGAACTCGCGGCCTCTACCATGCCAAGGTAGCGATCTTCCAACTGATCTACCAGCCCGTTGTTTCGGGGAAACAGGTTGTTCTAATTAAAGGTTATGTTCAGACGCCGGTATCCAAGCGGCTCTGGAACCTATGGGCCTCCCCCGGTATGCTAGTGGGGTACTTGCCGCTGACGCAGGCGAGGCAGAGGTCCTTCTCTGGCATCCCCAGCGCCTTCACCAGCCCATCGATGCTTATGTATCCGAGGCTGTCGGCGGTGATTAGTTCAGCGATCTCCTCCACGCTGCGGTTGGTGGCCACGAACTGCTCCCTCGATTTCATGTCCACGCCGTAGTAGCAAGGCGAAATTATCGGCGGGCAGCCGATGCGCACATGGACCTCCTTGGCGCCGGCCCTGCGGAGCATCTGCACCAGCCTGCGCAACGTGGTCCCGCGGACGATGCTGTCATCGACTATGACCAGACGGCGGCCTTCTATGGTGGAGCGGATGGGGTTCAGCTTCAGGGATACACCGGCCTCCCGCTGCCTCTGGTCAGGGAGTATGAAGGTACGGTCCGCATAGCGGTTCTTCATGAAGCCCTCCTCATAGCTTATGCCCGAGGCCTCAGCGAAGCCCAGGCCGTGGGCGCGTCCGGAGTCGGGCACCGGTACGACCACATCAGCGTCCACCGGGCATTCCTTGGCGAGGATGGCGCCGATGTTGCGGCGCACCTGGTAGGTCTCCTTGCCATCGAGGACAGAATCGGGGCGGGCGAAGTACACCCATTCGAACATGCAGTGTGCTTTGGAGTTGCAGGTTCGCGCGGGCGTTATCTTCATCGAATCAGCGCTTATCTCCACGATCTCGCCGGGGGCCACGTCGCAGACGAACTCCCCCTGCAGGATGTCGACGGCGGCGCTCTCGGAGGCGATGAAGTATCCCTCGGGAAGTTTGCCGACGCAGAGAGGCCGGAATCCATAGGGGTCGCGGACGCCGAAGACCCGGTCGCCGATCATTATCGTCAACGAGTAGGCGCCGTCGATTACCGAAACAACATTCTTTATCGCCTTCACAGGGTCCTGGAAGCAGCTGGGGTCCTTGGACAGCAACCGTAGGATTATCTCCGAGTCGGAGTCGGTGAGGAAGGCCCATCCCTTCTTCAGGTATGCGTTGCGGAGCTCGTCGGCGTTGGTGATGTCACCGTTGTGCGCCAGAGCCATTTGGCCGTGGAGCGTCTCCACCGTGATGGGCTGCGAGTTGAGGTTGGCCTTGGAGCCGGTGGTGGAGTAGCGCACGTGGCCGATGCCCGACTTGCCGGTCATTGACATCAAGGTCTCGGTGTTGAACACCTCGTGCACCAGGCCGCTGCCTTTGACGGTCTCGATGGACTCCCCGTTGAAGAAGGAAATCCCCGCGCTCTCCTGGCCACGGTGCTGGATGACGCGTAGCGCCTTGAATATATGAGGGGTGATGTTAGAATTGAGAGCGAAACCGACTACCCCGCAGCTATGCTTGGGCCCGCTCATGGGAAAACCGGATCAATGGGTCTTGGCCCAGGAGTAGTCCCTCATCTTGGCGGTCTTGCCGTACCCGCAGGAGGCGCACTCGCCTTTGCGGGCGTGATATGAATGCTTGCCGCAGCGGCGGCAGGGGATGTGTACCTTGTGCTTGTTGTGTCTTCCCTGGGAAGGAGTGCCTTTGCTCATCTTGATCTCCTCACGGCGATATGTATATGACGTTGTCCCCACGGACGATGGCGACGTCCATCTTCCTGACGGACTCCCCGTTCACCAGCTCCTCGGCGTTCTTGAGCACGAGGTTCATATGGGGGTCGTACCCGTCCAGGACCCCGCGGTACTCCCTTCTGGCCTTCAGCTCCACGATGACGTGGCTGTTTATGGACTGATTGAGCACCGACAAAGGTTTCCTCATTTGGGTCACCATTCAGCCGATACCCAGTTGAGTATTTGTAGTTATTGGTCAGGCCAGGCTCAGATGAACGCGCCGATGGTGGGGGCGTCCAGGCGGTCCATGTCATAGAAGATTATTGCCTCCCGCATCCCCTCGCGGTCCATCTCGTATCCATGGAAGTGCGAGAGCATGGAGGCCCGCCACAGCAGGTCGATGACCGCGACCGCGATCACACCGAAATAGGCGTTCGAGAGATGGTCCGCGTAACCGTACATGTCCACCAGGTGACAGGCGTTCCCCATGATGCTGTCCCTCTCATTCAGTATGGAGACGTAGCGGAGCAGCTCCTCCTCCCCCTCGGGGGTTAGCGGCAGAAGGCCCACCTGCTCGGCGCTGGCGAAGCCTCGGTGCTGGAGGTCGCCGTCGTCATCGAGGATCTTCCACTCCACCCCCTCCGGGGATGACATGTAAAGGTTCCACGACCAGTCGGGGCCGCAGTAAACGGGCAGGCCCACCGGGTCGGAGGAGTCCATGGAGGATAGGGCGGCCTCGCGGGCGGCGTCCTCCAGCTCCTCCAGGTCGAAATCGGCCTGCCGGAGGTCCACCTCGTCCAGGGAGAAATCGAGGTCGTCGTTGGCCAGGAGCATGAGCTGCCCCAGGAACCTCAGGTCCTTGAAGGAGCGGATATGCCCCCTAACCTGCTCACGCAGCTCCTCCGGCTCGGCCCAGACACCCGCTGCTTCGCAGTTGGCGCGGAACTCCTGGTAGACGCTGCGGGAGAGCCGCAACGTCTCCTCTATCCTGTCCTCGTTCTTCTCCACCAGGCGCGCCGCCTCCTCCTCGGCGGGGACGCCGCCGCCCTCCCAGGCGACGCGGCAGGAGAGGTCGAGCTCCACCGAGAGCCTTTCGCCCACGTGGAAATGGAAGGGGAACATCCGGCAGAAATGGGGCCGGTTCCCGTAATCCGAGCAGCGGCGGTCCTGCAGGAGGACGCAGGAGCCGCGGCCCTTCTTCAACGCCAGGGCGAGGTGCTTGTGGGGGCGGCTCTTGCGCACCAGGGACTTGGAGTGGTAGCGGCGGAAGTAGGGCGCCTCCTCGGGCAGCAGCTCCGGCTGGCACAGGCAGCATAGGCCGCAGCGCTCGTCGCAGTCGCTGCTCCATCCTCTGAGGGTGGACATCTCGACGTCAAAACGCGGCATCCTTGATGTCCCTCCCTATGGTCTCCCCGCATACATCGCCGCGGGACAGCTGCAGCTCTCCGCCCATGATCACCAGCCGTGGGAATATGGCCTCCCTTCCCTCGAAGGGCGACCATCCGCACTTGGAGTGCAGGCGCGATGCGTCTATCGTCTCCGTCTCCCGCGGGTCGTAGACCGCCAGGTCGGCGATCATGCCCTCCTCGATGACGCCCTTGGGGACGCCGAACCGCCTCGCCGGGGCGGCGCAGGCCATCTCCACCAGCGTGCCGAGGGGCATCTCCCCCCTCTTGACCGCCGCCATCATCAGAGGCATCATCGTCTCCACGCCAGGCACCCCCGACGGTGTCATTTCGAAATCCTCCGCCTTCTCGTCCACATGATGGGGCGCATGGTCGCTGCCCATCATCGTGGCCTTGCCGACGGCCGCGGAGCGGAAAAGGGCCTCGCGTGCCTGGGGCTGGCGAAGTGGAGGGTTGACCTTGCCGTGGCTTCCGAGGACGCAGCCGATGTCCAAGAGAAGATGGTGGGGGCTGACCTCGCTGCTCATGCCGGCGGCGGCGCAGATGTCCAGAACCTCGGCCCGGGTCACGTGGCAGATGTTCACGCCTGCCGCGCCCAATGCGGCCAGGCGGCGCACGGCATTGAACTCCGCCTCCGCCGGGCGAAGCTTGAGGTGCTCCTTCAGAGACCGGGCTTCGCCGTCGGAGATCATGGAGTCGTCCTCGGCGTGCACTGAGACCGGGACATTGAGCTCCGCCGCGCTGCGCAGCATCTGATGTATGCTGCGGTCGTCGTTGTCCAGCAGGGATCCGGTGGTGGAGCCCATGAATATCTTCAGGCCGGCGGCATGAGGAGCCATGGCCTCGAGGCGCCTCGGCAGCGAGGTGGACACGAAGAAGCCGTAGTCCACGAATGAAGTGCCCTTCACCATCCGCTTCTTGTCCTTGAGGTTCTGCAGACGGTCGGTGGGGGGCATGGTGTTGGGCATGTCAAGGACGGTGGTGACGCCGCCGTGCAGGGCCGCCATCGATCCGGTGTGGAAGTCCTCTTTGTGCGTCATGCCCGGCTGGCGGAAGTGCACGTGGGGGTCCATGGCCGCCGGCAGCACTATGCGGTAGCCTACGTCGATCCTGCGTTCGCCTCTGAGGACCTTCTTCACCGCCGCTATGCGGCCGTCATCGATCCCCACGCAGCCCTGGGTCAGCTCCCCGTTGATGAAGAGCCTCCCCTCCAGCACCAGGTCCATCAATGCCCCCCGCGGCGGACGATGTCCCCCCGGGGCTCCAGCTCGGTGAAGATGGCGCTCTGGAAACGGTGTATCGTCGCGTTCCTCCACCCCTCCGGGTCGAGGCCCGCCTTGCGGGAGAGGTTGCGCAGGTACTCCTCCGCGTCCCATCCCCATTCCACTGGCACCTGTGGGAGCAGCAGGCCGCGGGCGTGCCCCTTCTCCAGGATGAGGCCGTCCCTGCCTATCTCGATCGCCGCAGGCAGTTCCTCAGGCATCGCCTCTATCGGCTCCGGGACGCTGAGGACGCTGACCTCGACTATGACCGTGTCCGTCTCCTCGCGCTTGAGCGGAGGGAAGCGCGGATCCTCGCAGACCGCGGCCCCGGCGCGCAATATCGACTCGCCGAGGGTGAACATGGGCTCGGGGAAACCGATGCATCCGCGGAGGGTGTTCCGCGGGTGGTCGTGGATGGTGACGAAGGCCCCCCCTTTCCGCTGGAAATGCGGAGTGAGCTCCACCTCCGGCTCGCGGCGCTCAACGTGGGCCTCCATGGCCTCCCGCGCCGCCTTCACTGCCAGGACGCCGTCCTCGTCGCTAAGCCCCTGGCTCAATCTAGCTCCACCTTCTTGACACCGCCCTCTTCGCGGTGGTCGCAGTAGGGGTTGTGGGCGCAGAACGCCTCCTTGATCACGAACCCGACATAGTCCGAGGAGGCGTCCTTGGCCTTCTGGACATTGTCAGGCACAGGCACGCTCCGCATAATGTTCTCGATTGCGAGGGCGAACTCAACGCCGGCGCGGATGAAATGCTTCTGGGTCTCGCGGCTGGTGAAGGCGTGGAACATCTGCTTTGCCGCTTCGGCGTGGTCGAATTTTTTGCACTCGCAGGGCTGCTCCTCAGTCTTGGCCTCCTCCTCTTTCTTATCTTTAGTCATCCGTTTCACCTCTTTCGAATCTGACCTGCAGGCGGCCGTCCTTGAGCTCCGCCCCGAGCATCTTAGCACGGGCCAGGGACAACGGCAGCGTTATGTTCCGCCGGTGGTTGCCCACCTGCACTATGAGAATATCTCCTTCCTTATTATAAAGTTCCACTTCCCCCCTCTCCGAGAACGGTATAGCCAAGGAGAGCACGTTGGCTCCGTCCTCGGCCCAGAACTTCATCGGGTTGTCGGTGTAAAGCAGCTGGGAGGGGTCTTCGTCGTCGAAGAGCATCTCCGCCAGCTCGTCGAGCTTCTCCGGGCCCACCAGCTCGGTTGGCATCTGGTAGGCGTTGAGGATGGGCATGGGGTCGAAGGCCTCATGGATCATCTTCACGTAGCGCTGCTGCTCCTCCAGCTTCTGCTCGAAGTAGCCTGAGCACTCCGCCTCGGGGATGAGCCGGTTCAGTATCAGGCACTCCACCGTCATGCCGTAGAGGCACATGTAGGTGTAGGCGCGCTTGGTCTCGCTGATGACCATGCGCTCCGGGTTCACCACCAGCCTTATGGTGGTCCTCTCCGGGTCCTGTATCAGGGTGCGGACGGATATCATCCGGTCGCTGATGCTCTGCATGCTGTTCAGGAAGCCGTCGGTGGGCAGGGGGAAGTCGACCATGCGGCCGACGGTGTGCCGCGCCATGTACATCATGCGGCGGAAGAGGTTGTACATCTTGTCGATGTACCAGCGGGACACGTCAGGAAAGCTGAGAAGCCTGAGGGTCTCGGCGGTGGGCGCGGTGTCCATTATGACCACGTCGTATCTGTCGTTGAGATTGAAGTCCCATAGGTAGAACAGCGCCGACATGAGCTCCATGCCCGGAAGCACGGCGAGCTCCTTCGCTGAAAGGGATTCGAGGCCTTGGGACATCAGGAGGTCGCTGACGTACTTCTCGAGCTCCTTCCACCTGGTCTCCATCTCGTAGAGCACGTCGATCTCGATGGCGTCGAGGTTCTCCTCCACCGTCTGGATGTTACCGGACAGCTTGGTGTCAAGGGAGTCGGCGAGGGAGTGCGCCGCATCGGTGCTCATCACCATCGTGCGGTAGCCCATCCTCGCCGTCATCCTCGCGGTGGCGGCGGCGACGGATGTCTTCCCCACCCCGCCCTTGCCGGTGTAAATTATGACCCTCATTTAATCGTCCGTTGAATCAGGGTGAGATTATTAAAATGCAACCATTGGGGAGGAGAGTGAGTGCCGGGGACGGGGTTCGAACCCGTGACCTTCGGATTTCCCTGGAAGAGGTCCAAGAACCTGAACCCTATGAGTCCGACGCTCCACCAGGCTGAGCCACCCCGGCATGGGGTTTGGGGTTTCAGTCCTTAGGGGACTCTTCCTCGGCGGCCTCCTCGGGCGCTTCCGCCTCCGGTTCCGCCTCGGGCTCGGCGTCCGCCTCGGCCTCGGGGCCGGGGGACTCCTCCTCCGGCTCCTCCTCGGCGGGAGGCTCGATGGACTCGGGTATGCCCTCGCCGGCCTGGAGGATCTCCGTCTTGCTTATCTCCACCCTCTTGATGGGGACTATCTGACGGCAGGCCTTGGCGACATCGCGGGCCATGTCTCCGGAGATGACGTTCTTCACCATCTCCGATACGGTCATCTCGGAGGCGGCGGCCTTCACCGTCTCCTCCATGATGACCCTGATGGCTGATTCCTGGGAGGACTGTATGCGGCGGTCGGCGACGCTCATCGGCTTGACGCGCATGACGAAGCCGTCCTTGGTGGTGACGTCCACGATGTGGTCCGTCTTGGTGCGCTTGCGGCGGGTCAGCCTCCTCACGTAGTCGCTGGTGAGGTCGTGGCCCACGAACACCGTGTGGGCGTCCTTGCCCTGCACGTCGTTGACCTGGAAGCGCAGCTTGATGTGCATCTTGGAGAAGTCCCCGGTGAGGTCGTGGACGGTGACCTCGGCGGTGCGACCCATCAGATAGGCGGGGTCGGCGCTGGGCGTGTCCCCGATCTCAACCTCGTTGAACATGCGGGGGGCATGCAGCGTGTACCATTCCTTCGACTTCCACTTGTCCCTTATCTTACGGGATGCACCTTTACCTTTCTTGACAGCCATCGAGATCCTCCGTCTCAAGCAAGTTCTGGTGATTATGTGTTCATATTAAAAGGTTTTCAATGTGTCCAGACCCTCCCGCTGGTCGTCCAGGGGAGGAAAAATTGAGGATGTTAAGTGGTTTCTGCGCCCAACTCGCGCAGCAGGGCCTCGGGGCCTTTTCGGCCGCGAGGACGCCCACCAGTCGGGCGGCGTGGCATGCCCCTCAGAGCTTCACCGGAGTCAGGTGGGCGTCCAGGCCGAGGTCCTTCTGGTCCATCCCCATCGCCAGCGCATAGAGCTGGGAGAGGTGGAGGACCGGCATGTCGTAGCCCTTCAGCTCCTGCTGCCCCCTGTCGAACTGCAGGTGGCAGAACGGACAGATGTCGACGATGACCTCTGCTCCGCCGTCCTTCATGTTCTTGAGGTTCTCCTCGGTGAACTTCATGGCGAAGTCGCTGAACTCGGAGCGCAGGCCTCCTCCGGCCCCGCAGCACATCATCTTGTCCTTGCGGAACATGCTGCTGGCCCCGGTGGCCTCGACCATGTCGTCCAGCATCGTGGGGTTCTCGGGGTCGTCAAGGTACTTGACGTCGGTGGGCTTGAGGAAGTGGCAGCCGTAGAAGGTGGCGACCTTGAGCTCCAGCGGGTTGGTGACCGCCTTCTTGATGGCATCCAGGCCGATGTCGTTGAACAGCACGTCGGCGAAGTGCCTCACCTCGGTCCCGCCGCTGTACTCCAGCCCGATCTCCGCGAGTATGGCGTTGACGTCCTTGCGGAGGGCCTCATCGTGGTTCAGCTCGTGGGCGGCATCGGCCAGCGAACCATAGCAGCCGTTGCAGATGGTCAGGATGTTCACGCCCTGCTTCTCGGCGAGGGCGAGGTTGCGGGCGGCGGCCGCCAGCCAGGTCTTGCGGTCGAAGGACCGGATGACGCCGGGGGCGGGGCAGCAGCTGGCGTCGTTGAAGTCGACGAGCTCAATGCCCAGAGCGTTGCAGACGTCGCGGGTGGACTTCTCTATGCCAGGGTACCTCAACGGCGCGATGCAGCCGAGGAAGAAGGCGTACGTGGCCTTGGACTTCGCCTTGCTCTTGGCCTTGGGCTTTGATTTCTTCTTGGTCTCTGCCATTTTCACTCACCTACTGTCTTGTTGAATCCGGTGGCCTCGAGGATCTTGTCGAAGTCCTTCTTCGCCTTCTCGCTGGCCAGTACGGTCGGGGGCACCTCGGCGAGGCCGAGTGCGGCCCTCTGGGCCTTCACTTCGTCGTTGATCGGCACGGTGTGGCCGCTCTTCATCAGGGACTTGGCGACCTTCTTGTGGCCCTCGAACATGTTGCCGGAGGCGACAGCGAGGTTCCTCATGGCGATGAGGATGTCCACGATGGCGACGTCACGGGGGCAGCGCTCGGTGCAGGTGTAGCAGGTGGTGCAGTACCACAGCTCCTCGGACGACAGGACCTCGTCCTTCATGCCCAGCTGGGCCATACGCACCAGCTGCCTGGTGCGGAAGGAGGTCTGCCTCCCCGAGGGGCAGCTGGCGGTGCAGGTGCCGCACTGGAAGCACATGTTCACGGTATCACCGCCGTTGGCGATGATCTCGTTCACGAATTCCATATCGGGTGTAGCGGTCATGCTTATCGGCATGGGAACGGGCTCGCCCTATATAATCATGTAAGGATAACGGCGTTATTATTACCTTATAAGGTAATACTAACCGCCCATCTTCCCACGGAGCTCGCGCAGCAGCGCCTCCACCCGGGGGTCGTCGCTGTCATGGACCGCCATCACCGCGTGGCGCAGGAGGCGGGGGTCGGTGGAGCTCTGCATGCTAACTCCGCGGCGAAGGAGCAGCACCTCGTCGATGAAGAAGCTCCTGCCAGAATCGAGCAGCTCGTTGACCGAGAGCAGCTCCCCCTCCACCTCATACTCCGCCCCGGCCAGGTCCAGGTGGCGGAAGGCTATCCGCTGCGCCCCGAAGCGGTAGCGAACGTAGCGGGGGCCGCGGTCCACATGGACCATGTCCATATGGCCGATCTCCACGGCGCGGTGCTCCTCGAGATCGAGGAGGTGCAGCGGGTCGTCCAGTATGACGAGGTCCGCCCTCCCCTCAAGCAGCGAGCGGACGTTGCGCTCATCATCGCTGACCACCAGGCCTATGGAGTCGTCCACCTTCGGGATGCATGCCATGAGGAGCTCCTCGCTAACGGGGCTGCAGGCCACCATCATGCCGCGCTTCGCCTCGAGCCTCCTTGATAAGCTCTCCCCCTCTTTGAGGAGCTCGCGGCCGGCGGGGGTCAGCTCGCTGCCGCGGCCGGCGCGGCCCAGCAGTCTGGCGCCCACGGCCTCCTCGGCGGCGCGGACGTGCCGGAAGATCACCGGCGCCCTCACTGAGAGCAGCGAGGCGGCGGCGTTGATGCTTCCGGCCTCGTCAACGGCGCGCAGGACCTCCAGCTGGCGGGCGGTGACCGTGCCTTGTTCGGCCTTGAGTTGCAGCACCGGCTCCAGGCGCATGGGCTTCCATCGCCATCAACGCTGATATAGCCTTTCCCGTGCTAAGAAAAGAATTATCAACGATGCATACATCAGAATAGCGAGCAGATGGGGACTTTGAAGGGGGACATCAAGGAGGTGGTGACAGCCACCGGGCCCATTATTCTCGTTGTCCTGCTGATGCAGGTCTTCGTGCTAGGCAGCCCGCTGGAGGATGTGCTGCTATTCATCGTCACTGCGGCCATGGTCATGGCCGGCTTCGCCATGTTCCTATTCGGCGTGCGCTGGGGCATGCTCCCCATCGGGGAGGCGGTGGGCTCGGAGATGCCGCAGAGGGGCTCGCTTCTCTTCGTGATCGGGGTGATGTTCATAATCAGCTTCCTGGTCACCATCGCCGAGCCCGACGTCCGGGTGCTGGCATCTTTGGTCGAGTCCGTATCCGAAGGGATGTTCGACCGCAACCAGCTCATGTTCGTGATCGGAGTGGGCGTGGGCTTCTTCATGGTGGTGGCGGCGCTGCGCACCCTCTTCGGGGTCTCCACGAAGAAACTGCTGCTCGTCGGGTATGCTATCGTCATCGCCCTCTCATTCTTCACCCCCGACGAGTTCCTGGCTATCTCGTTCGACGCCAGCGGCGTTACCACCGGGCCTATGACCGTGCCGATAATCCTCTCCCTGGGGGTGGGCATAAGCGCAGTCCTCTCCGAGCGTAGGGACCTGTCCAACACCTTCGGCTACATCGGGCTGGCGTCCATAGGCCCCATCATCGGCGTGATGCTCATGGGGGTTTTCCTGACATGACGCACGCAGACATGTCCATGCTGGAGGTGGTCATAGACGTGCTGCAGGCGCTGCTGCCGATAATAGCCTTCTTCCTGATATTCCAGTTCCTTTTCCTCAAATACCCATGGGTGACCCTGAAGCGCATCCTGATCGGCGTGGCCATAACCGGCGGGGGCATGGTGCTCTTCCTCGGAGGCGTGTTCATCGGATTCATCCCCATAGCCAGGGAGATGGGCGAATTCCTGGTGCAGAACTTCGACAACTGGGTCATAATCGCGTTCGGCTTTCTCATGGGATTCCTGGCGACTTACGCGGAGCCGGCGGTGCGGGTGCTCTGCGGACAGGTGGAGAAGAGCTCAGGGGGTTACATCAGCTCAACTCTGATATTATGGACGCTGTCCATAAGCGTGGCGGCATTCGTCGCCCTGGGGATGGCGAGGATAGTCTACCAATGGGACTTCAGGACCATCATAATAATCGGTTACCTGCTCGTCCTCGTTCTTATGTGGAAGTCGGAGGGAAATTTCGTGGCCATCGCCTTCGACTCCGGAGGTGTGGCCACCGGACCGATGGCCGTATCGATAATCATGACCATGGCGGTGGGCATAGCCACCGGCGTGGAGGGGGGCAACCCGATCATCGACGGCTTCGGAATAATAGCGCTCATAGCCTTGGCCCCCATACTGTTCGTGACGGGCCTGGGAGCATTGCTGAAAATCAAGGAGGAAAGAGATGAACTGCGAGACTGACGTGGCCCTGATCATCACCGTGGTGAAGAAGGGATGGGCAGAGGCGGCGCTGAGGGCGTCCGTGGACGCCGGTGCGCAAGGCGGCACCGTGATGTACGGGCGTGGGATCGGCATGCATGAGAGGAAGACCATACTCGGCATGAGGATAGAGCCTGAGAAGGAGATCCTCATCACCGCGGTGAAAAGAAGCCTGAGCGACCAGGTCCTGGTGGCCATAAGCAAGGCCGCAGAGCTGGACAAGCCGGGCCAGGGCATCGCCATGGTCCTGCCTCTGGACAAGGTCATCGGCAGGGTGCACATGATACCCGAGGACGAGACCTACTTCCCCCTCAGCCCCATGCAGGTGGACAAGGAGGAGGAGGACGCCGCCCGCAAGGACGCCGCCGAAACCGACGAGAAGGAATGCTGATGGGCGAAGGTCTGAAGGACACCGTCCTGGTCATAGGCCTGGGCAGCCCCATAGTCTCCGACGACCGCGTCGGCCTGGAGGTGGTGCGCCGCATCGAGGAGATGCGCCTGGATGGGGTGGAGACCAGGCAGGAGGCCATCGGCGGCCTGGACATAATACCGATGATCATGGGCTACCGCCGGGTGATCATAGTCGATGCCATCAAGAGCGGCGCCCGCCCCCCTGGGACGGTGATGGTCTTCGACCCGGAGGACTTCGCCCCCACGATAACCGATTCTTCAGCGCATGACGTGAACCTCGCCACCGCCATGTACCTGGGCAGGCAGCTGGAGCCGGAGAGCATGCCGGAGCAGGTTCGCTTCATCGCCGTGGAGGTGGAGGAGCTGCTCACCGTCAGCGAGGAGATGACCCCCGCGGTGGAGGCGGCGGTCCCCGATGCGGTGGCGAAGGTCCTGCGGCTCTTGGGCCTAGACGTCGAAGGTGGAGAGGTCGAGTGACATGAGCTCCGGCGTCTCCTTGCCGTAGACGGTGACGTTTAGCCTCTCCGGTCGCAGCAGGTCCTCGGCGACGCGAATCACGTCATCAACGGTGACGGCGTCGATGCGCTCCAGGTCGGCCGAGAACGGAACGGCCTCGCCGCTGAGCATGTAGTTGCGCGCCAGGCGGTACATGCGCGCGCTGGTGGACTCCATGCTGCGGACCATGTTGCCGCGCACCATGTTCTTGACCTTCATCAGCTCCTCCTGCTCGACTCCTTCGCGGAGAAGATGGCGCAGCTCGGACATCACCGTGCGCACCGACTCCGCCACATTCCCCTCGGTGGAGGAGAAGCAGGCGGCGAAGGAGCCGCCGTCGGAGTGCTGGTCAACGGTGCTGAATATCGAGTAGACCAGCCCTTTCTCCTCGCGTACGCTCTGGAAGAGCCGCGAGCTGCCCCCGCCCCCGAGCAGGGTGGCCAGCGCCCGCAGCGCCGGACGGTCGGGATGGGACGCATCGTAGGAGGGGAAGCCCATGGCCACGTAGCTGTGGTCACCGTCGCGGGGGAAGACGTGCAGGCCGGCGCCGTGCTGGCGCGGCGGCTCCCGCACGATGGCGGAGGAGCCGTCCCGGGGGTCGAAGTTCTCCTCCGCCCAGGCGACGGCGTCCTCGCAGTCGACGTTGCCGCAGGCGATCACCGCCATCTCGGGGGCTCGGTAGCGCTCCTCGAAATAGGATCGCAGCTCCTCCTCGCCGAGGGCCTTCACCGTCTCCACCTCACCCGCCTCCCTCTGGCCGAGTCCGTGGCCGTCCCAGAGGGTGCGGGCGAAGAGGCTGTGGATGTACGACTCCGGATCGTTCTCCCACATGCTGATCTCCTGCAGGACTATCATCTTCTCCAGCTCTATGTCGTCCTGGCGGATCAGAGGGTTGACGGCGATGTCCGCCACCAGCTCCTTGGCCACCTCTGCGGTGCGGTCGAGGGTGACGCCGAAATAGGCGGTGACCTCCGACGATGTGAAGGCGTTCAGCTGTCCGCCGGCAGCCTCGATGTCCCGCATTATTCGCACGTTGTCCCTGTTCTCCGTACCACGGAACACGACGTGCTCCAGCAAATGTGATATGCCCATCAGGGCCTTCGGCTCGTCACGGGAGCCGGTGCGCACCGCCAGGAGATAGCCGCTGACTTGGGCGTCGGGGATGCGCTCCACCGCCACCGGAATCCCGCCGGCGGTCCTTCTCAGACTCAGCTCGTATTCGCTCACGTTGCGGTGATGAAGCAATTGATAAATAAGCTTGACCTACACTACGTTAGCGAGGTGTAACCGATGGTGGAAGATTTGGTTGTAACGGATTACGAGAAAGTGGACTGCAAGCAGGCCCTGGTCATAGTCGGCTTCCCCAGCATAGGCCTGGTCAGCTCGATAGCGACCAATTTCATCGTCCGCACCTTGGGCCTGAAGAGGGTGGCGGGCATCAGCTCGCCAGACTTCCCCCCCTATGCGATGGTCCAAGAGGGATTCCCCATGCCTCCGGTGCGCATCTACGGCGGCGACCGGCTCTGCGATGAGAACGGCGAGAACTGCGAGCACCTCATAGTCATAACCGCCGAGTTCATGCCCAAGATGGAGATGCACCACCCCATGAGCCGCCTGATACTGGAATGGTGCAATGAGAACGAGGTCGACACCATCGTCACCATGGAGGGGATCGCCAGCAACGATGTGGAGGCGGGCTCGATATGGGGCGTGGGCAGCACCAAGGAGATGAGGGAGAAGATGGAGAAGTACGGCATCCAGCCCCTGGAGGAGGGGATGGTGCGCGGCCTTTCCGGCATAATGCTCTACGAGGCCGCCTCGCGGGGGATGAACGTGCTCACCCTCCTTGGCCCGGCCCGCATGGACATGCCCGACGCCCGCGGCGCCGCCCGGCTGATGGAGAAGGTGGCCAAGATGCTCCCTGAGCTCGACCTCGACCCCGAGCCCCTCATAAAGGAGGCCGATGAGCTGGAGAAGAGGATGAAGAGCGCCATGGAGAGTACCAACATCTCCAGCGACACCTCCCATCTCTACCGCTGAAGGCATGGAGCAGCTGCTTGTACTCGGCATCCTAGCGATTCCGCTGACCGTTGTCCCGGCGGGCGCCCTGCTGTGGCGTTTCCCGCCGCGCATGAACGGAACCTACGGCTACCGCAGCAAGAGGTCCATGTCCTCCCCGGAGATGTGGGCCGAGGCCCAGAAGCATTCGGGCAAGAGCATGGCTCTGATGGGGGCCCTGGGCGGCGCCCTCGGGGCCCTTGTCTACTCGGGGCTGGGTTCGAATGAATGGTCTTTGCTGGCGGGGATAGGCGTCCAGGCCGCCGCCCTCATTCTCGTGCTGCCGCTGACGGAGAGGCGCCTGGCCATGCTGGAGGGCCGGGCATGGTTGCGTTGAGAGGGGAAAAATTGAAAAAGGTGATGCAGATAGGCCACCCATGCACCTGGTCCCCAAGAAGTTCTTCGTATGCTCCGGAGCCGCCACCAGCGAGATATCGGACCTCAACGCCTTCGACATCGCCCTGATACGCGCCGGCATCGGTGAGCAGAACATGCTCTCGGTGTCCTCGGTGATACCCGAGGGCGCGAAGCAGATAGAGCCCCACGCCCTGCCGATGGGGGCCATCACCCACAGCGTGCTGGCGCAGATGCGCGGCAGCGAGGGCGAGATGATCTCCGCTGGCATAGCCTACGCCTTCCGCAAGGACGGCAAGGGCGGATATGTGGCCGAGGGCCACCTCCATGGCTCCAAGGACTCCCTCAAGGAGGTGCTGGAGTGGAAGATGGAGGAGATGGCCAAGCACCGCCAGATCGAGCTCATGGACATCCATTACGAGCTGAAGGAGATGAGGATACCGATGGACAACTACGGGGCCTGCATCGCCTCCCTCATCTTCGTCGATTACTGAGCGATGTTCGGCGTCATACTGTGCTCCGGCTGCGGCAGTCCACGGGTCATAGACCTTTCGTCAGCGAGCTCGAGGTGCCCCCGATGCTCCAAGACGGCGGACCACCGGAGGGCGAAGGTCCACAAGCGCTCCCGGGACCAGGGGGAGCTCCGTGAGGCGATGTGGTCCCTGCACTCGCCCAAGGGCTTCTTCGACGATACCCCGCCACCTCCCAAGGATTCGGACCCGCGTCAGGGGTTCGCCCGGAGCCTGGAGGCGATAAGCGACCCGGAGGAGAGGCTCTCGCACGCCGCCCGCGTCCTCAGCGAGGGGAAGGGGCATTTCTCGCGGAAGGATCTGGAGGACCTGCTTGCAGACGAGGCCGAAGCCATGCTCAAGGCCATGCTGGAGCAGGGCATAGTCTACGAGCCCAGGCCCGGCGTCTATCAGGCGATCTGAGGGAATGGCACCGTCACTGTGCCCGCCGACGCCTCTTTGGAATCCATGGTCAGCGTCACCGCTGTGTGGAACGTGGGGGCATCGCCAACAGTCCAGAATAAGATGTGATTGTAGAAATCGAACATCCATCCGGCCACTCCCTGATCGGTGTAAGTGGCCAGCCTGTTGGGGGAGTTGATGAGGAACTGGTCGTTGGACGGATCTATGGTGACGTTGCCGACCCCGGGGATGTGGAGCTGCACCCAAGCATGGTTCTCCCAGCCGTTCCCGGTGTCGAGCATCCCCATCTGCATCCATGCCGGGAGGCCCGCCGCACGGGCCAGGGCTATGTACAGGGTGGCCTGGTCATCGCAGTCGCCCTTTCCCGCCGCCAAGGTCTCGCTCACTGTCTTCAATTCGCCTGCCTCCTCATCATATTCGATGTTCTCGTCCATCCACAGGAATATCAGCTTTGCGATCTCGTAGGCGTTGGTCTCGTCGCCGACTATGTCCTGGGCCAAAGCAACAATCTCAGGATGGGAGGAGTTGTAGCCCACATCAGTGCTGTCGTCGTATGACCGGTTCCATGTCATGTCCCCTAGGTACATGCCTGTGGCCCATGAGGGCATATCGCTGATGTCGCCGCCCTCTTCATCGGCGTCAGGCCACCATGCGAAATAGGACCTGAACTCGTAAACGATGTTGATCTCAATAGTGTCATCGCCAGTGAATATCTCGCCTTCCTCCAGGGAGAATTGTACCCAGAAACCGCCGGACCTATCCATGAAAGTGACATTCACTTTCTCCTCAGGGCTTATGGTCCCATCTATGAAAACGTCGTCCTGAAGCTTCTTCGGCGATGCTGAGGAATCATCGAGATGGGTGGGGCCGACCAAGGTTATCATGAAATCGGTCACCTCATCATCATTGGCGTTCAGCACGAAGATGTGGTTTAGTCTGTAGTCAAT
Source organism: Methanomassiliicoccaceae archaeon (assembly GCA_003550345.1). Taxonomy (GTDB): domain Archaea; phylum Thermoplasmatota; class Thermoplasmata; order Methanomassiliicoccales; family Methanomethylophilaceae; genus PWHV01. The sequence continues at coordinate 10,305 of PUJZ01000022.1, read as the reverse complement.
ATAATTGCTCCAAACCACCTCCGGGGACCCTGGCACATCGTTATCATCGGTGTCTGTGCCAGGTAAGTTCCCGAGAAGGTCGTCGACACCACTTAGGTCGCTGATTCCTTCCCAGACCGCCTGGTGAACCACAGGGGAGGTGGCAAGGCCAAGCAACGTAACGCTGATCAATGCCAATATCGCCACCTTGAACCAAGCGCCGATGCTCATCAGGGATCGATAGATATTGCCGCTATTAAGACTTGGCAACTCCATCGCAACTTAGGTTCCTAAGCACTAAGCGATGATGATGCGATATGGGAGGAGGGCACGATATCAATGGATTGAAACAGGAAGCGGAGCGCTGCTACCCTAGAGCCCGTCCGTCAGTGACTCGATGTCCAGAACTTCGCTCAGGCCCGCCCAGACCGCCTCATGCACCATCGGCGAGGTGGCTATCCCCAGGAGACCCACTATCAGCAAGGCCAATACCGCGACCTTGATCCAAGCGCCCAAGCCCATGATGGTCACAATCCCGTTCCCAGGTAGATAACCTTTTCCTCAGAGCCGGTACTGCTTCACCGCTTGGGATATCAGCGCAGGCAGGCGGCGTTTGATCATGAACCAGCAGTATACGGCGACCAGCGCCGTGGCCCCTATGAGGGTGGCGTAGCCCAATGGGTAGTCGGCCCCGTAGACCGGCAGCATCAGCAGCTGGAACGCGAGGTTGACGCCGATGGCCTGTGCGAGGAACTCGAAGGGGTAGCCTCTGACGACCCCCTCGCCGATGGTGGCCCCGGTGCCGCAGTGCAGCAGGACCTGCTGCACGGTGAAGACCGCTATCAGCGCGTAATCGGCGATCCCCGGGTCCACGGCGAGGGTGAGGGTGTAGAAGGCCAGGCCGAAGCCGAAGGTGGCCCCCAGGCCTATGCCGAACGCGGTGCCGTAGAAGACCGAGTCGAGCTTCCGCTGGAAGCGGGGCAGGTTGATGATGATGAGCTTGACCAGCTCCAGCACTATGGCGTAGCCTGCGGCGACGACCAAAGAGGACCATGGGAACCAGGTGTAGGACGAGAAAAGAACCACGCCCGCCACCATGCCCACCGCGAAGAGGAGGAACAGCTTGCGGTCCTCGAAGAACGCCTTGTCGGTCTTGGGGTAGGTGAAGGGGCTTATGGCCACGTACATCAGCACCAACGCCGGTCCGATGCCCAGTGCCGCCGCGGCGGCCATAGCCGGGTCCATGCCCGAGGCAAGGGGGAGACCGTTTATAACTTTGATGCTCAGGCTAGTATGCGGTCGTGGTAGTGGACGGCCACGCAGGAGTTGAGGCACCTGCCGCAGCGGTCGCATTGATCGCTCACCCGCAGGCCACCGTCTATGGTGATTGCGCCGCGGGGGCAGCCCTTGGCGCATATGCCGCACTCGTTGCACATCTGGTACCTGATGAGTGCCTTGACGGTGAGGTCGAAGAGCTCCTCGGCCAGCTCTTTCTTCGGAGCGACTACCGATATCTGCCCCCCGGCGAATACCTTGGCGCTCCCCCCTTTGTAGCGGAGCAAAGCGATGTCAAATTCCTCGGAGTAACGGACCTCTCCGATGGTTCGCAGGGAATGGCTCATCATCGACAGTTCCCGCCTCAAAGGAAGCTCCAGAACCGCCTCGGCCGAATGGCCGCCCGCGGCGCAGGGGGATGCGCCCTTTAGCATCCTCAGGGATACGCTCTCCGCGTCATGCGGCGTCAGCTTGAGGTCAAGGCCCTCCGCCAGGCGGAGCATCTTCGGCGGATGGGCCTTCCAGCGCCAGAATCCATGGTCAACGTACTCAGGAGGAAGCCCTTTTTCATTAGCATAGGAGCGGAGATGCCGGTCCCAGCCGCGGTGCAGCTCCGGATGCAGTTCGGCTGTGCGCTCCCAGTCGCTCCCCAGGGACGATGGGCAGAGGTAGCAGCCGATGCGAGAGTAGTCCCGCTCGTAGAGCGGGTTGTAATCCTCGCCCTGCGACCAGATGTACGCCCATACCTCGGCGGCGTTCCATGCCCTTATCGGGTTGAGCACCGTCTGGTTGGGGACGAAGGGGTTGCGCGCCACGAAGCGGGTGTCGGCGCGGGAGAAGGATTCTAGGGAGCGGTTGCCCTCAACGGTCATCGTGCCCTTAGGATAGAGGATGGATATGCCCTCGGTGAGGGGGGCGAGCTTGCAGCTCTTGCAGCACCAGCGGAAGTCCTTGGCAGGGGGGCCGAAGTGCCCGACGCTCCTCCAGAACGCGTCGCCGGCGTCAAGCTCATGAAGCACCGATGAGCGTTCGGAGGCGAAGCGCCGCACATATTCCACGGTCTCCGGGAACTCCAGGCCGGTGTTCACGAAGATCAGGTCGATAGGGCCCAACGCCCTCTCCGCCAGCAGGTAGGCCGCCAGGGAGTCCTTCCCTCCGGAGAAGGAGGCCGTTACCGCCCTGTTCTTGCCTTTGACGATGGAGCGCAGGTCGCTCACGGCGGCCATCTCCAGCTTGCGGAGGTGCTCGCGGTTGGCGGCCACGAACTCCCCCCTACCGGACGGCGGGCCGAGGTCGAACTCGCAGGAGGCGACGTCCTTCACCTTGAACGCCTTCCTCTCCTGCATGATGCGGTCCGCCGGCGCCCGGGCCGTGCCGGCGGCAACCGTTCCGCCGCTGATGACTATCAGGGGGTCCCCCTCCACGAAGTCCCCCGCCGCCTCCCTTATGACGTCCCCGGAAAGGTTCCTACCTTTCACATGGCCGCCAAGGCGGCCGCAGCGGAGGACGTTGGAGCTGGCGTGAGGGGCAATCAGCGAGGCGCCCTCCGCCCTCAGCTCCAAGCGGTAGCGCCGCTCCAGGAGATTCCAGCGCAGGGTGGCGATGACCGCGCCCCCTGCGACTACCTCGTCGGAGCGGTCCTCGCCGGCGACCTTGTTGAAGAACAGTTGCCTTCCCCGCAGCGGCGATGCGTCCCCGAACGCCTCCTCGAAGAGGGAGAGTACCAGGGCGCTGCCGTCCTCCATCGCCGGCCTGATGTCCCCGGGGCTGTTCAGCTCGAAGGCGCGCCCTTCTCCGCCACAGGCCGAGCAGCGCTGGCCCAGCAGGAGGGTGCCGCAGCTGTCGCACCACCTCATCCTCTCCTTGCCGTGGGACCTGTGCTCCGCCATCGGGATTCGATATCCTTCACCTTATTTAGGGTTTCGAAGCGGGTGGGACCGTTATGATTAATAAAGCGTAGATTGGTCGCCATGAGGATGTTCGACCCCGATGAGCTTCCCTACAAGCGGAGCGGCGGCATGGCATACATGCGCTTCAGCCGCCGCGAGATCAAGGAGATAGGCATATCGGTGGTCGTCCTAACCTTGGCGTTCGCCATCGTCTTCGTGCGCTGGTTCGAGCCGTTGGCCGAGGGCGCGCTGGACAACTTCGTGGCCTGGCTGGCGGTCTGCGCCCTGCTGGTGGTCACCGGGTTCGTGCTGCACGAGCTGGGGCACAAGTTCGCCGCCCAGGCCTTCGGCGCCTGGGCGGAGTACCGCATGTACCCCCGGGGCCTGATGCTGGCATTGCTGGTGGCCTTCCTGGGGTTCATCTTCGCCGCTCCCGGCGCGGTCTACATCCAAGGGATGATAAGCAAGAGGCAGAACGGCATCATCAGCATCGCCGGCCCGGCGGTCAACCTCTTGGTGGGCTCCCTGTGCCTGGCCCTCGCTTCGGTGGCCGGTGACGGCCTCGGCGCGTTCATACTGCTGATGCTCGCCCGGGTGAACCTCATACTGGCGCTGTTCAACCTGATACCTTTCCCGCCGCTGGACGGCTCCAAGGTCCTGGCCTGGAACCCGTTGATCTATGCCCTGGCGGCAGGGGCGGGGCTCTACCTGTTCATAATGAGCCTCTGATGTTCGTCATCCCCCGCCCTAACAGAATAAGGGGGCTCAGTCCCGCGGCGGGTCGCAGGGGTAGCGGAGGTCGCCGATTATGCCCGGCGACTCCCATTGCTGCAGCTTGCCGGGATTGAGGATGTTGTTGGGGTCCATGGCCTTCTTGATGGCCACCATCGTCGGTATCGCCGATGACCGCTCTATGATGAAGTCAGGGGCCTTGGACATGCCCACTCCGTGCTCTCCGCTCACCGACCCTCCCAGGGCCAAGGTCGCTTGGAATATCTCCCGCACCGTCCTCTCGGCGGCCTTCCACTGCTCCTCGTCGCGGGTATCGATGAGCATCTTGGTGTGCAGGTTGCCGTCGGCGGCATGCCCGTAGGTGGCGACGGTGACGCCATGGCGCTCCGCTATCTCCTGGTAGGCCTTGACCGCATCGGGTATGCGGCTGATCGGCAGGACCATGTCGTCCGCCAGCGAGACCGATGATGACCCCGGCCTCAAGGAGGAGAGCGAGGTCATCACCGCCTGCCGGCTGGAGCTCCATGACGCCATCTGGCCGCGGTCAACGGTGGATTCCACGCTCACCGCGCCGCTGCGCCTGGCGACCTCCTCCACGGTGCGTAGCTCCTTCACGACAATCTCCGGCTCGCCGTCCACCTCCACCATGCAGAGGGCGTTGCAGTCCGGCAGCGGTCCGCCGAGGGCCCGGTTGACGGCGTCGATGCTGACGCTGTCCATGAGCTCGAGAGAGGAGGGTATCAGGGGCTCGGCGATTAGCGCCGCCACGAACTCCCCTGCCCGCTCAGGGCCATCGAAGGCGGCCAGGGCCATCGCTGAGGCCTTGGGACGCGGCGAGACCTTCAGGGTGACCTCGGTTATGACGCCCAAGGTGCCCTCGCTGGCCACCATCAGCCTCGCCAACTGGTAGCCGGAGGAGTCCTTCAGCGTCCCGGTCCCGGCGCGCACGACCTCGCCGTCGGCCTTGACGAAGGTCATCCCCAGCACGTAATCGCGGGTGGCACCGTACTTCACCGCCCGCATGCCGCTGGCGTTGAGGGCGACCATGCCTCCGATCTGGCAGGCCTCGCCGCTGCCCGGGCTGGGGGGGAAGAAGAACCCATGAGGCGCCAGGGCGCGGTTGAGCTCGTCGTAGACCACTCCGGGCTGCACCACGCAGAGCAGGTCGTTGACGCTTATGCGCTCGATGCGGTCCATGCGCCCCATGTCCATCACTATGCCCCCCTTGACGGGCACGGCGGACCCGCAGAGGCCGGTGCCGCCGCCGCGGGGCACCACCGGCACGCGGCGCTCGTTGGCGATGGCCAGGATGGCCGATACCTCCTCGGTGCTCAGCGGCTGGACCACCATGTCGGCCTGGCCGCGGTATATGGATGCGTCGAAGCCGTAGGCGTAGGTGCGCGCCCTGCTGGTGCTGCAGCGCTCTTCCCCGGTTACCGCCCTAATCCTCTCCACGGTGTCCTGGTCCATCATGAGAATCCGCCCCACGATTAGTGCCAGCGGATAAATACATATCCGAGCCACCGGCGCCGGCGGCAAATGGTTTATTAATTGAAGGCTTATCCTCGGCCTATGGACGCAAGGATCGTGCTCCTCGGCCCCCCCGGGTCGGGGAAGGGTACCCAGGCGGAGCGCATGGAGGACGAGCTCGGTTTCGTTAGGCTCTCCACCGGCGACCTGCTGCGCGAGGCGGTGCGCAACGAGACCGAGCTGGGGAAGCGCGCCAAGGAGTACATGGACCAGGGCCTCCTGGTTCCGAACGAGCTGGTCATCGGCCTGATGAAGGAGAAGATCGACAGCCTCGAGGGCGGGTACATCCTGGACGGTTTCCCCCGCACCCTGGAGCAGGCCGAGGTGCTGGAGAGCATCACGGGCATCGACGCCGCCATCAACCTGGACGTGGACGACGAGGAGCTGGTGGACCGGCTCACCAAGCGCCGAAGCTGCCCGGACTGCAACGCCGTGTTCCATCTGATCTACAAGCCCCCCGCCGAGGAGGGTGTCTGCGACCGCTGCGGCGGTGAGCTCTACCAGCGCAGCGATGACAGCGAGGAGACGGTGCGCAACCGCCTCAAGGTGTACCGCGAGAGCACCTTCCCCCTCATAGAATTCTATGAGAAGAGGGGGGTGCTGCGCAACATCGACGGCAAGGGCGACATCGGCGAGATATTCGAGGCCATCAAGGCCCTGCTCTGAAACCCCTTCCCCCTCAGGGGGAGAGAAATCTTTAAAATGATTATCGCTTACGGGGTCCCTGACAGCCCCGTAGTGTAGCGGTCAATCATGCGAGACTCTGGATCTTGCGACGGCAGTTCGAATCTGCCCGGGGCTACCACTCTTCAAAAAAAATCACTCCGAGGGCACCCTCTCATCGCCGCTGGCGAGCTGGGCGAAGTACTTCTCCCCGTCCTCGGGGCCGCGGGCGATAATCATGTCCCCCGCCTCCACCCGGGTGGTGCGGCTCGGTCCGAAGATGTACTTCTTTCCCCGCTTGATGGCGATGGCGAACATCCCCGATATGGAGCTGAGCTTCACATCGCCTAGCGTGCGGCCGGCCAGGTCAGAGCCTTCGGCCACCGCCGCCCGCGATATGACCACGTCCGCATCCCGCAGGGACATCTGCACCACTGGGTGCTGAGGTACCCCCCGCAGGACCACGTCGGCGATGGAGGCGGCGGCGTCGGCTATCTCCTCCATCGCCATCTGCAGACGCAGCACCACCAGCGATTTCATCACGTCACCGCCTTGGGACGATTGGTCGATGACCATCTTCTGGATCTCGTTGCCGAGCTCGTCCATCATCCCCTCGAGGAATATGACCTCCTCGGCGATGTCGTGGTTGTTGTAGAGCAGGGACGAATAGGCGAGGTCCATCATCAGCTCGGAGGTGTCCTTGAGCTCCAGCAGCTTCCTTTCCATCTCCTGCATCTCAGCCCTCCTCGTGCTCCGGCCAATGGCTTCGGCCGCTGCTGAACTCCGCCAGCCTCTCGTAGCCGTCCTTGGTCCCTCTGACAATCAGCGTGTCCCGCGCCTTGAGCTTGGTCTCCGGCTCAGGGTCGTATATCCAGCGCTGGCGCCTCTTGATGGCGATGATGCGCATGCCGGTCTCCGCCTCCACCCCCAGGTCGCCGATCGTGCGGTTGCTCATGTCCGACTTCTCGGAGACGGTGATCATCCTTATCTTCTCCTCCGACTCGCGGAGCATGAAGGAGAGGAAGGGGCGGCGCTCGATGTCCACGCTCTGCAGCTTGACCAGGTCCCCGGCGGCGTTGGATATCGATTCCGCGGCGGCGGCAACCTGCAGCATCCCCGAGAGTTGGATTGCGTCCTCGCGTGTCCGGGCGGCCATCAGCGTCTTGATCTTGATGGCGTAATTGAGATTGTCCATCTCCGCCTCCAGCTCGGAGACCTTCTGGGCAATGTCCTCGCTGTCGAACATGAGGGAAGCGTAGGCGAGGTCGACCATCACCTCGGAGATGTCCTTCATCTCGGTGAGTATCTCCCGCACGCTCAGGTCGAGGAACTCCGGCACCTCGCCTTCCATCATGAGCACCTCTCTAAGAACAGGAATTCGCCCCGGCGGCCGCCGCTACGGTGCGGTTCGTCGTCCTTGTCGCTGGTCAACCTTGGCTCACCGTACCCGACCTTGTGGGTCCGACCAGTTCCATGGTCATCTCTATATATATCGTTTATGCGAATAGCCGCCGAGGTGCTGGAGCACTCAAAGATAAATAAATAGGATAGACGATATCAGACAGGAAGCGCATGAGGTGATGTCGGTGTTCTGGGGGAGGAGGAGGGCGTGTTTCCATGGCGAGTACCGGTGCGTGCTCTCCATGGGCTACAGCGCCCTCACCGTCTCCGCCCTGGCGGCACTCATCGCCGGTGTGACCCTCAGCAGCCTCGCTGAGTTCCTGGAAGCATTGCCCGGCCTCATCGTCCTCATACCGGCGGCGATGGCCATGCGCGGCAACATCTTCGGCGCCATGGGCAGCCGCCTGGGAACCGCGATGCACCTGGGGACCTTCGAGATGTCGCTGCGTAAAGGGACTGTCCTGCGCAGCAATGTGGAGGCCGCCCTCGCCCTCACCCTGGGCCTCTCCTTCGTCATGGGGCTGCTGGCATGGGGAGCCACCTTCGTCTTCGGCATCAAGGCCATCAGCCTGACCCAGTACGTCTTCATATCGGTGTTCGGCGGCATATTGGCGGGGTTCTTCCTGCTCCTGCTTAACCTTCTCATAGCGCAGCAGGGGCACAAGCGGAACTGGGACGTTGACAACATCACCGCCCCCCTCATCGCCGCCGCCGGGGACATCGTGACCCTGCCCATGCTGTTCCTGGCAGCGTGGCTGGTGATCGGATGGCCGAAGCTGGCCATCGACGCCCTATTCGTGGTATTCACAGTGGCCAGCATCTACATGATGGCCCATTACTACAAGAGAAGGCGATCTGACAGGGGTGAGGCACAGCGCATACTGACGCAATCTACGCCGGTGCTGCTGCTCTGCATAACGATGAACATCTTCGCCGGCCTGATACTGGAGATCAGGCTGGAATCGCTGATCGCCTCCTTGGCCCTGCTGATACTGCTGCCCACCTTCCTCAACGAGGCGAACGGCCTGGGCGGCATACTCACCTCGCGCCTCTCCTCCATGCTCCACCTGGGCGTGGTGCGGCCGGAGCGTGTCCCGGGGAGGATAGCCCGCGAGAACTTCCTGGTGACCTACATATTCTACATGGGCATATTCCTGCTCATAGCGGTGCTGGCGCACGCTCTCTCGCTGGCCCTTGGGATGACCTCGCCCGGCCTTGACATGATGGTCATCATATCCATGGCCGCCGGCTTCCTCACCGTCACTTTGCTGAACATCTTCTCCTACTACATCGCGGTTATGACCTACCGCTACGGCCTCAACCCCGACGACCACAGCATCCCGCTCACCGCCTCGGGCGTGGACCTCATCGGCACGGTGTTCTTCGTCATGGTCGTGGTGCTCCTCGGCCTTTGAAACAAACTTATAATATCCATCCTGATTACGCCGCAGTGATGTTCACATGATAGACCGGGAAAAGGTACTTGCCGCCCTGGAGGGCTACGACCTCTCCGATGCCAGGATAGGGATGGTCGCCTCCCACTCCGCCCTCGACACCTGCGACGGGGCGGTGTCGGAGGGGTTCCGCACGCTGGCTGTATGCCAGCAGGGCAGGGACCGCACCTTCGCCAACTACTTCCGCAGCCAGCGGGACGCATCTGGACGCCTGCTGCGCGGAGTGGTGGACGAGGTGGAGATGGTTGACCGCTTCTCCCGTCTGATGGAGCCCTCATTGCAGTCCTCCCTGGCCGAGAGGAACGTCCTCTTCGTGCCCAACAGGTCCTTCGTCTCCTACTGCGGCATCGACGCGGTGGAGGAGGACTTCGCCCTGCCGATCGTCGGCAGCAGGAACATGCTGCGCTCCGAGGAGCGCGGCGACGAGAGGGACTACTACTGGATACTGGAGAAGGCCGGCCTCCCCTACCCCAAGAAGGTGGAGGACCCGGAGGACATCGACTCCCTCACCATCATCAAGGTGCACCACAAGGTGAAGACCCTGGAGAGGGGATTCTTCACCGCCTCCAGCCCGGAGCAGTTCCATCTCAAGAGCAAGGAGCTGATCGCCCAGGGCGTCATCGATGAGGACTTCCTCGAGGACGCCCGCATGGAGCAGTACATCATCGGCCCGGTCTTCAACCTCGATTTCTTCCACTCCCCCCTGGAGGAGAAGGGGGAGAGGATAGAGCTGCTGGGCGTGGACTGGCGCTTCGAGAGCTCCCTCGACGGATACGTCCGCCTCCCGGCGGGTCAGCAGGCCTCTCTGGAGGAGGACGGGGTGCTGCCCGAGTACACCGTCTGCGGCCACAACTCCGCCACCCTGCGCGAGTCGTTGCTGGAGAAGGCGTTCGAGCTCGCCGAGCTCTATGTCAAGGCGGCGGAGAAGCATTACGCCCCCGGCGTGCTCGGCCCCTTCTGCCTGCAGACCTGCGTCGACAAGGACCTCAACTTCTACATCTACGACGTGGCCCCGCGCATCGGCGGCGGCACCAACGTGCACATGGCCGTGGGCCACCCCTACGGCAACGCCCTGTGGCGCACCGAGATGAGCACCGGGCGCCGGCTGGCGATGGAGGTGCGCCGCGCCATAGAGCAGGAGCGAGTCGAGGAAATCGTTACCTGAGCCCTTCTTCGCCTGGCTGCAGTCCAGGGCAAGATAATCTTTATTAATGGAGATGCAATAGGGCAGTCAATCGGCCCGTCCGCCGCTACCCATGGTATCGGCAGAAGGAGGGAAAATTACTGATGAACAAGAAAGGACTTATCTCCGGCTTCGTGATGCTGGCGCTGCTCCTCTCAGTCTTCGCCATACCGTTCGGCGCCATGGCGGGCTGGGACGA
>PUJZ01000099.1 GCA_003550345.1 Methanomassiliicoccaceae archaeon | reverse complement strand
GAACGGTATGCCGGGGCCCTGGGCGAGGGCGGAGGGCGCCGCAAACGCTGACGAGAGCAAAGCTAGGGCGAACGCTATGGCGCAGAGAGACCCTCCCCTCGTCACAATGGATTATATGAAAACAAGAGGTATTTCTCCTTATCTAGCGCCGTTCGCGCAAGGTGGCCGCAAGGCGATCACGGCGAACAGCATCCGCCCTTGGACCTGCGGTAGAGAAGGGCCGCCAGCAGGGCCGCGGCGGCGATGGCCGCCCCCGCTGCCAGCAGGATGCCGCTGTCATCCTCGAGGTCGATGTTGGCGGCCAGCCTCAGCTCGCTGCTGCCTTGGCCTTCGTTGATGACGACGACCACGTGCTCGCCGCTGAAGTTCGTCTCATAGAGGCCTTCCGCCGGCGAAGAGGCGTCGGCGTCGGCGCTGTGAAGCACGCTGTAGGCACTTCCGTCCTTGAAGGCCTGGTAGTTGTCCTTGTCCATTATGTGGAGCTTCGCCGGACCGCCTGACAGCACGGAGAGGTTGTAACGCAGGTGGTAGAGGTCATCGAGATTATCGCTGAATGAGCGGTGCTCGCCCCCGTCCAGGGAGAACTCCATCACATCGCCGAGATGGGAGAGGTCGGCCTCGCAGGCGCTGCATGCCGGCCGGACCTCGCCGGCCTCCAGAGGCTGCGGCGCCGCCAGCAGCAGCAGCGACAGCGCCAAGGCGGCCAGCGCCGCGGCGGATATGAACGGAGTGCCGGAAGCCATGCACTGTCATCCGATGCCGTGTATATACCGTTTTTCCACCTACCGGCCAATAATGGCCTTTGCCGGAGAAGCCAGAATGCTTCCCGTTGAAAAGCGAGCGCTGAGGGGCAGAGGTAAAGGGTTTGCCCTCCGCCGGGCTCAAAGCCTGTCGTAGAGGTACCAGTACTTGGCGTCCTCGCTGCTGGAGAGCAGCACGGCGACGGCGATGACCAGCAGCAGCAGGATGACCGGCAGCGCCTCCACCGCCGCCAGCAGCAGGGCCGCCAGGCCGAGGACCATTATCGCCACCCCTGCGGCCATGGTTAGCTCCCAGGTCCACTGGGTGCCCTGCATCAGGCCGCCCGCGAATGCCAAGGTCAGAACGCCCAGGGCCAGGAATGCCCCGGTTGCGTAGAGGTCCTGCACGGTGATGCTGTAGAAGGCCATCGCCATCGCGCCCACCGCGGCCGCGAGGGCCAGCACCGATGATATGAAGACGTTCCTCGGTCTCTCGTCCATGAATACACCTGCGGGTTAATGCCAGTCCTGATTTATAACCTGTTTCCTCCTAGAGCAGTGCGGCCTTCAGTATCCGCAGCTCCTCCAAGGGGCGGTCCTGGGCCCCAGTGGGCACGGCGGCGATCGCGTCCACCGCGTCCATCCCCTCGACGACCTCGGCGAACACCGGGTGCCTGACCTCCGGATAGCGGGGGTCGTCCCAGTCCAGATAGCGGTTGTCGACCAGGTTGATGAAGAACTGGCTGCCGCCGCTGTTGGGCCTTCCGGTGTTCGCCATGGCCACCGTGCCGCGCAGGTTCGAGCGGCCGGGGGCGAACTCGTCCTCGATCGTGTAGCCGGGGCCGCCGCGGCCGCTGCCCTCAGGGTCCCCCCCTTGGACCATGAAGCCGGGTATGACGCGGTGGAACACTGTGCCGTCGTAGAAGCCCTTCGCCACCAGGTCGGAGAAGTTGCCGGCGGTTATGGGCATGTCGCTGTAGAGCCGGAGGACGATGTCGCCCTTGTCCGTCTCCAGCAGGACCCTGCTGTCGTTCTCCATGCCCCCGGCAGGGCCTTGGGGCTGAAATACCTTTTCTCAGCCGTATATGCTGCCCAGGCCGTTGTCGTTCTCCGGCTCCAGCTCCTTGAGCATCTCCATGTACTCCCGCACATAGCGCTCGCTCAGCCTGCTGGCGTACACCGACGCGGCCAGCACCGCCACGATCAGGGCGACGGCGAACGCCAGCACCGCGGCCTCGAAGCCGGGCACGACGGCTATCAGCGCCATCAGCAGCGCCGAGGTCTGCGCCTGGATGGCCACGGGGCGGAGGTCGTTCAGCCTCTCGATCTCCCCCAGCAGCAGGGTCCCGTAGCCGATGGGGGAGCGGGCCCTCTCCCACTCCTGGCGGGCGGCGGCCGAGGCCGGCAGCCCGTTCAGGTCCTTTATGCCCCGCAGCTCGCGGTAGCGGCCGATCTCCTTGCTGGAGGCACGGACGGTGACCAGCAGCCGCGGGACCGAGAGCGCGGCCATGAGCATGGCGACGAAGAACAGCGCCAGGAAAAGCTCCTCTTGGCCTATGGGGCTCATAGGCACCCCATCCGCGTACGCGGCTTAAATTGATTGCCCTCGCTCATACCCAGTCCTCGATCTGGTGCTCCCGGTTGAAGAAGGAGCCGCGGCAGAGCGTGGCCGCCGCGAGGGCGGTCATCACGCCGCCGCCGACTATCATCAGGAAGATGACCAGTTGGAACTGCGCCGCCACCAGCGGCTCGACCCCGGCCATGATCAGCCCCGCCATCGCCCCCGGGATGAATATCACCCCCAGCGTCTTCATGCGGTCGATGGTGGGTATCAGCGCGGCGCGGACAGCCATGCGGTCGACCTCCTCCATCGCCTGGGCTGAGCTCGCCCCCAGCGACAGCCGCGCCTCCACCGCGCCCCTGTTCATGCGGAACTCGCGGGTTATCCTCTCCATGGTCAGCGAGCATATGTCCATGGAGTTGCCGAAGGCCATGCCCGCCAAGGGTATGAGGAACTCCGGGCGCAACGGCAGAGCGCCCGCCAGCAGCAGCACCGAGAGGGCGAGCACGGAGCCGAAGGCGATTGAGGACGTGGTGATCCGGAAGGCTTGGGGCATGTCCGGCGTCCGCTGTGCGGACCGCCGCCCGCCGATGGCCGCCATCCCCACCACCAGCAGCGCCGCCGCCGGCAGCCAGAGGGATCCACGGGCGTGCCATTCGATGAGCGCCATGAGGATCAAAGAGACCAGGGCCAGCTGCGCCCCTCCCAGGATGAATCCGGTGCTCAGGTCCTTCCCCAGGCGCAGCCCCCTCCATGCAGAGACCGCCACCACCAGGAAGAACAGCATGGATGCGAGGGCGAGGACCAGGGCCCCCTCCTGCCATGTGGCCGGAAGGCCAGCGCTCAGAAGGCCTCCCCCCATCTGAAATCCTTTCTTGGTTGCGAAGGGCCCGCCCTGCCCGCCTTGAGGTTGGCTATCCGGTCGGCGACCCTCAACGCCTGCTCCACGTCGTGCGTTACCCAGACCACGGTGCCGCCGCCGTCCCTCATCCTCATGACGCTGGCCTCGATCGAGATGGCACTGCGGGGGTCGACGCCGGCGGTGGGCTCGTCGAGAAGCAGCGTGCGCGGCGCCAAGGCCAGGGCGCGGGCGAGGGAGACCCTCTTCCGCTCACCGCCGGAGAGCCTCTCTGCGTCCCGGTCCAGGAACGAGGGGGGCAGCCCGGCCGCCTGCAGGGCGGCGGCGCTGTCCATGCCCGCCCGGCCGTGAAGCCTTGCCGCGTACCCCACGTTCTCGGCGACGCTCCCGGGGAACATGACCGCCTCCTGAGGGACCAGCACTGCCTCCCGGCGCAGCTCAAGGGGGTCCCATAGCCGCAGGTCCTCGCCCCGGTACTCGGCGATGCCCCGGTCGGGGTCGATGAGACGGTTGAGTATGCGCAGCAGGGTCGACTTGCCGCTTCCCGACGGGCCCACCAGGGCGGTCACCTCGCCCTCCCTGGCCTCGAAGTCCACCGAGCTCAGCACCTCCTTCCCCCCCACCGACTTGGCGACGCCCTTCAGACGGTAGGCCGTCAACAGGACACCTCCTCGTAGAGCTCGCGGACCTTGCCGCGCAGTCGCTCGAGCAGCTCCCTTCCGGCGGCGGTCGCCCGGTACACGCGCCGGTAGCGGCCCGATACCAGCTCGCGTTCAGAGCGCAGCAGGCCGGCGGCCTCCATCTCCTTCAGTATCGGGTAGACCGTGCCCGGGCTGGCCTGGTAACCGTGGCGGGCCAGCTCCTCGATCATCCACAGGCCGTAGGTTCCTTCGGGGGAGGCGGCATGATGCAGCACATGCACCCTTATGAAACAGAGCACAAGCTTCTTCTCGTACATCGTTATCGGAAAACGATAACGACATCCGATATTATAAATCCGCCTGCCAAGGGAAAAGGTGTAATGGGTTTGGGAGGGCGGGCTCAGCCCTTGTGGTCCTCGGTCGCGAACCACCAGTCGTAGGCGCCCTCCGCCTTCTTGGCGCGGCGCTCGTAGGCGTCCTTGACGGTGGTGGCAGGGGGGATGATGACCTTGCTGCCGAGGTCCAGGCACTTGTTCTCCGGCCAGTTCTCCGGCATCGCCCTGCCGATCTCGTCGGCGGTCTTCAGGGCCTTCACGGACCTCAACACCTCATCGATGTTCCTGCCCACCTCCTGCGGGTAGTAGATCATCAGCCGGATGACCCCCTTGGGGTCGATGATGAACACGGCGCGGACGGTGTTGCTCCCCTTGCCGGGATGGACCATGCCCAGCTTCTTGGCGAAGTCCCCGTGGTCGGCGATTATGGGGAAGTCTATGTCCACATCGAGGTTGTCCTTGATCCACTCCACCCACTTGATGTGGGAGAAGACCTGGTCGATGGACATGCCGATGAGCTCCGCGCCCAGGGCCTTGAACTCGTCCGACCTCTTGGCGAAGGCCACGAACTCGGTGGTGCAGACCGGCGTGAAGTCGGCCGGGTGGCTGAAGAGCACGAACCATTTGCCCTTGTAGGCTTCCGGCAGCTTCATCATCCCATGCGTGGTCTTTACCTCAACCTCGGGGAACGGGTCCCCGATGAGAGGTATGCCTCCTTTGCTCTCTTTGTCGTGATGCATTCTCTGTTTCCCTCCGATATATGGGCTTTGATTTTTCTGCGGACTATATCGCTTTATCGGCGTTACACCGGAAAAGGTGGCGGCGAACGTTCCTATAAAATACGAGCCACGGGATTCCCCGTCGATAAAGATGAGCCGTCATTATCTAATCAGCTCGGAATCGGTCACCGGCGGGCACCCCGACAAGGTCTGCGACCAGATATCGGATGCGGTGCTGGACGCGCACCTGGAGCAGGACCCCGACGCCCGGGTGGCCTGCGAGACGGTGGTGACCACCGACCGCGTCATCGTGCTGGGGGAGATAAGCTCCCGGGCGGAGGTGGACGTGGAGGCGGTGGTGCGCTCCGTCCTCAAGGAGATCGGCTACGACGCCGAGGGCGTCGGCTTCAACTTCGACGACTGCGAGGTCCAGCTGCTCCTCAAGGAGCAGTCGGCGGACATCGCGCTCGGGGTGGACAGCTCCGAGGAGCACAAGGCGGACCCCGATGGGAGCGAGGAGGACCTAATGGGCGCCGGCGACCAGGGGATGATGTACGGGTACGCCAGCAACGAGACCGCGGAGATGATGCCGCTGCCGCTGCTGCTGGCGCACAAGCTCACCCGCCGGCTGTCGGAGGTCAGATGCAGCGGCGAGATCGACTATCTGCGGCCGGACGGCAAGGCCCAGGTCACCGTCCGCTACCTCGACGGCAGGCCGGTGGGCGTGGACGCGGTGGTCCTCTCATCGCAGCACAAGGACGGCATCGACCAGGCGGAGCTGAAGGAGGACCTCAAGACCAAGGTCATACTGCCGGTGATTCCCGCGGAGCTGGTGAGCGGGAGGACCCGGTACTACATCAACCCCACCGGGCGCTTCGTAATCGGCGGGCCGCAGTCGGACGTCGGCCTCACCGGGCGGAAGATCATCGTCGACACCTACGGCGGAGTGGGCAGGGTGGGGGGAGGATGCTTCTCCGGCAAGGACGCCAGCAAGGTTGACCGCAGCGGCGCTTACGCCGCCCGCTACGTGGCGAAGAACGTGGTGGCCGCCGGCCTCGCCGACAAGTGCGAGGTGGCGGTGGCCTATGCCATCGGAGTGGCGCGGCCCGTCTCCGTCTGGGTGGACTGCTTCGGCACCGCCAAGGTGGACGAGGCGCGGATCAACGAGATGGTGGCCGACGTGAATGTCTTCGACTGGAGGCCCTATGCCATAATCAAGAGGCTGGGGCTGAGGGAGCCGATGTTCCGGCGCACCGCCAGCTACGGCCATTTCGGCCGCGACGACCTGGACCTCCCCTGGGAGAGGCTGGACCTGGTCGGCGCCATGAGGGCCTGGTTCGACTGAGCGGCGAGTGCGGACGGGAAGGGGCGGGCGTCCTGCGGCCGGAGGGCTGAAGCTCCGATGCGCCCCCATTAAATAATTGTTAGTAATTCTAGTAACATTATTTGATATTGAAATCAAATAATGGAATCACAGCTCAAGGGGATGCCTGTTTGAAGGATGCCGGTTTGGAGGGCCGCGAGGAGGCGACGAGGGCCGCCCTGGAGGAAGGAAGGGCACAGTTCACCTTCCGCTCCGAGAGGGGCCGTCTGCTCGTCCGCGGCGTAGGCAACGCCGCCCTGGGCATCCTGTTGGTGGTGGCGCTCTGGTGGGCGGTGGCGGAGGCCATGATATACATCCGCGGCGTGTCCTTCCCCACGCCCCCCGAGACCATCGCCGTCCTTTGGGAGCTGCTGCGGGGCGCCGGCATCAACGGCGCGAGCATCTACGCCCACACCTCGGCATCGCTGGAGAGGTGGGGCAAGGGCTACCTCATCGCCCTGGTAATCGGCTTGAGCTTCGGCATGGCCCTGGGCACCCTGCCGCGGCTGTACGAGGTGGGCATGATCCCCGTCTACGTGTTCCAGATGATACCGGGGCTCGCTTGGATCCCCATAGCCATGCTCCTCTTCGGCCTGGGGGAGACCGGCACGGTGTTCATCATCGCCATGACGGCCCTATCCCCCATCATAATCAACACCGCCGGCGGCATACGCGAGGTCCCGACGGTGTTCACAAGAGTGGCCAGGATGTCGGGGAAGGACGACAGCGCCATGTTCTTCAGTGTCCTGCTCCCCGCCGCCTCGCTTTCGATAATCAACGGCATGAGGATCGGCCTTGCCAACGGATGGCGCGTCCTGATCGCCGCCGAGATGGTGGTCGGCGTGGCCCTGGGCCTGGGGTTCTCCATATACATGTCGCGCTACGACCTCGATTTCACCACCGCTTTCGCCTGCATCATGGTGATATGCGCCATCGGCCTCACGATAGAGAAGCTGTTCTTCGTTAGCCTGGAGAACAGGGTGCGACACCGCCTGGGATTGGACAGGGAGGATCAATTGTGACGACGGAGCTGAGGAACGTGTCCAAGGTGTTCACCGACCCTCGCAGCGGCAAGGGCCTGGTGGCGTTGAAGGACGTCGACCTTGCGGTGGAGGAGGGGGAGTTCCTCTGCCTCGTGGGCGCCAGCGGCTGCGGCAAGAGCACCACGCTGAACCTGCTGGCGGGCTTCGAGTCCCCCAGCCGGGGGGAGGTTCTCTTCCGGGGGGAGAGGGTAAGGGGCCCCTCGCCCGCCCGGGGCGTGGTGTTCCAGGAATCCAGCCTCTATCCTTGGATGTCGGTGCTGAAGAACGTCATGTTCTCTCTGCAGGGCGAGGAGCGCCAAGAGGAGAGGGCGATGGAGCAGCTCAGGCTCGTCGGCCTGGAGGATTTCGCCCATTCGCGCCCCAACGACCTCTCCGGGGGGATGAAGCAGAGGGTCGCCATAGCCCGGACCCTCGCCATGGGGCCGGAGCTGCTGCTGATGGACGAGCCCTTCGGAAGCCTGGATGAGCAGACCCGCCGCAAGCTCGACACCGAGGTCCTGAATCTCTGGCAACGGGAGAGGAAGACCGTGGTCTTCGTCACCCACAACATCGACGAGGCCCTGATCCTCGGGACCAGGGTGGTGCTAATGTCCGCATCCCCGGGGAGGATCGAGAGGGAGTGGCGGATCGACGAACCGTGGCCCAGGGACCTCGCCAGCAAGGACATGATCCGGATAAAGGGCGAGATAATCAGCATGCTTCAGGCCTGCCCCTGCGCCAACGGCGCCCCGGCGGCCATGATAGATCTGGAGGGGATGTAGGCGTGAAAACGAAAACGATGCTTAGCCTGGTGGTGGTGGGCCTGTTGGTGGTGAGCGGCCTCGCGGTGCTGCTGCCCATGGTAAGCGACGACAGCGTCACTGTCGCCTTCACCGACAAATCGAACTATGAGACGCTGATAATCGCCAAAGAGAAGGGATGGTTGGACGAGGCGGGCATCAGGCACCTGCATGTGATGGGCGGAGTGGGGGCCATGGAGGCCCTGACGACGGGCTCGGCGGACATGGCCGCCACCGGTGACGGCCCGGCGGTGAATGTGCTGTCCAAGAATGAGAACGTGAAGATAGTGGCGCGTTTCATCGGCGGCGAGGGCATGCACCGCTTCATAGCCCACTCCGACATAAAGTCGCCCCAGGACCTGGAGGGGAAGAAGGTCGGGCTGCAGGTTGGCTCCAGCACCCACGGCGCCTTCATGGCCTGGCTGGATGACAACGGCGTCGATAGGGACAAGGTCACTATCGCGCATCAGCCTCCCAACCAGCTCCATCACTCCATGAGGAACGGGGACATAGACGCCATGGCGGGCAGCGAGCCCTGGGCGATCAACACCGAGAGGATGGCGGGCAAGACGTCCGGCATGGACGTGCATGAGATAGGCAACTCCAGCGGCCAAGGGTCGACGTTCCCGATAACGCTGTTCGCCACCCAGCGCATAATCGACCGCAACCCGGAGGCGGTGCAGACCATGGTCGACATACTGGACAGGAGCAATCAGTTCATCCTCGACAGCTGGGACGAGGCCATGGAGCTGATCTACCCGTACACCGGCGTGGAGAACGCCACCGAGCAGGACGCCTGCAGCCGCCTGCAGTTCTATGAGGTGGGGTTCGATGAGACCGATGTGCAGAGCCTGCTGATAGCCGCGGAAAGGCGGAACATCGAACTGACAGAGGAACGGCTATTGGCTGGCACCGATCTGCGCTTCCTCCCGGGCGGTAACGGATGAATGCTGAGAAGCGTTTCCTGCGCCCCCTCGCCCGGGAGGAGCCGGACCGCTGCCCGGTCTTCCTGAGGGACCTCACATTGGCACTGGACCATGCCGGACTCAGCACCGCGGAGGTCTGCTCAGGTCCTTACGACGGCAGGCTCTCGGCCGAGGCGGTCCTCTCCTACCACCGGAGGACGGGGCAGGACGCGGTGGTCGGCTGCATCCACCACCTGGGGCTGGGCATGGAGATGCTGGGAGGGGAGGTGTCCTATCCGGAGCGAGGCATACCGAGCGTCGTAAGGCATCCCTTCGGGGGCGCCCCCATGGACGGATTCCCGGACGTGGACCCGCGCAAGGACGGCGAGTGGCCCCAGGTGCTGGAGAGCTACCGTCTCGTCCATGAGAGCGGCATCGATGCGGCGGTGGTCTGCAATCTGGAGGGGCCGCTCACCCGTGCGGCCACCCTCCGGGGGCTCGAGGAGCTGATGATGGACCTGCATTCGGAGCCTGACCATGCGCAAGGGATCGTCCGCTTCGCCACCGAAACGGCCCTGGACATGGTGGATGCGTTCTCGGAATGGAGCGACTGCGTCTTCCTGGCATCGGCCAGCGACAACCCCGACCTCTTCGGTCCGGAGCTCTTCCTGGAGCTCACCGTCCCCGGCCTCGCCCGTCTGGCCTCCGCCGCCGAGGACAAGGGGCTCCCGACCGTCTTCCATCCCCATGGGGACTTCTCCGCGCCGGAGAACGCTGCACCTCTGCGGTCCTCCCTGGAGACGGGGATCGAAGGTTTCCAGTTCGCCGAGGGCAACGACCATGTCTCCCTCCGGGACGGCATCGGCGACAGGGTCTGCCTCATGGGGGGCATAGAGGTTAGCAGCACCCTGCTGCTGGGGCCGGAGAGCAGGATAGCCCGGGAGACCGAGGCCTACCTGGAGGGCTTCCGCCCCTGGGATGCTTACGTTTTCATGTGCTCCTGCTCCCTGCACCGGGGGATGCCGCTGCATCATGTGGACGCCATGCTGGAAGCGGTGAGGTCCTACAGGTGAGCGGAGGGATGGGCGCGGCGGGCAGGAGCGCGGGGGCGGGAGGGACACGGGGGAGAAAGGGTGCCGAAGGGTTGTGGCGGGCCCGAAGGGATTCGAACCCTTGGCCGATCGGTTAAGAGCCGATCGCTCTACCTAGCTGAGCTACGGGCCCGTGTGAACCGGGAGATTACCTTTTTCTTAATAAAGGTATCGAAATGCCGCCCTGTCCAGAGCGGCGCTGGCATCCGCCCGGGGAGAGGCCGTCACAGCGGCGGGCGGAGGCGGTCGTCGACCACCGACCAATCGCACCACCTGCACCTCTCGTCAGCGTGGTAGACCTTCCCGTTGCATCGGGGGCATCTGCCGCGGTAGCTAGTTATGGGCACGGATGAGGGTATATCAGCGTTGAGGAATCTTGTATCCGGCTTCTCGAAGAAGCTGCGCGCCGAGAGGTAGAAGAGAAGGGCGATCCCGACGATGACGGGCGGCCACATGACCATCAAGTAGAGGAGGTCGGCGCCGGTGCCCCTTATCAGGTTCAGGTAGAGCGCTGACGGCAGAAGCACCATCGCCAGCACCACCGCCGCCCGGAACACCGTGCCGCCGGCGAACTCGCTGATGTCGGTCTGCGGGGATCTCAGGGGCTCACCTTCATGGTAATCCGCGGTAAGCATAATTAAACGTTCACCGCCCTCCTGCTGAAACTACAAATACCCGCGCGGGGGATTAGGAGGCATGAGCGGGCTCAAGGTGCGGGACGTGATGACCACCAATCTCGTGACCGTGCATGCGGACGAGACCATAAAAGAGGCCACTCTCAAGTTCGCCCTCAGCGGCATATCGGGGGCGCCAGTGGTTGATGACGACAACCGCCTGGTGGGGATACTGAGCGAGACCGACATCCTCGAGCTGGTGATGAAGTACCAGGACAAGCTGCGCATGGAGCAGCCCACCCTGCATGTGCTGAGCATGCCCTTCGACTTCGCCGGCAGCGAGGAGATCAAGGACATAGTGATGCGCATATCCAGCACCCCGGTAAAGGAAGTGATGACCCGGGCGGTGCTCACCAGCTCCCCGGACGCCCATATAATAGACACGGTGGAGCGCATGATAGAGAAGAAGGTGAACCGGGTGCCGGTCATCGAGAAGGGGCGCCTGGTGGGCATCGTCACCCGCGGCGACATCGTGTTCGCGATATACCGCAACAAGGGGGGCTGACGGGTCGGCGCCGCTCCCATACATCAAAAGGATTCCGTATATTGGTTTCAGGTGCTCCGGTCATGATCGAGGTCCATGTTCTCGCCAGCGGCAGTGACGGAAACTGCGTAGTGGTCCAGAGCCCGGAGGGCTCGCTGATGGTGGACGCGGGCCTGAACGGGCGCCGCACGGTGGAGATGATGGGCAAGGTGGGGGTCTCGGGCACCGAGCTCTCCGCCATACTGGTGAGCCACGAGCACGTGGACCACGTGCGGGGCGCGGGCGTGATGGCCCGGCGCTTCAAGCTGCCGGTGATGGGCAACCGCAACACCCTGTCACGCTGCGCGATAGGCTGCGTGCACCAGATGCCTTTCGCCAGCGGAGAGGCCTTCACCGCCGCCTCCTTCGAGGTCACCCCCCTGCTCACCTCCCATGACGCGGCCGAGCCCAACGCCTTCCTGCTCCGCCACAAGGACGCCAGCGTGCTCATCGCCACCGACACCGGGGTGATGACGCCGGAGCTGGAGGAGGCGTTGCGGAGCGTTGAGCTCGCCGTCGTCGAGTCCAACTACGACGAGCGCATGCTCGTCGACGGCCCCTACCCGGCATACCTGAAGCGGCGCATCGCCGGGGACTCCGGCCACCTTTCCAACATCGCCTGCGGCGAATCGCTGAAGAGGACCATGGGCAACGGGCGCAAGGTCTTCCTCGCCCACCTCAGCAAGAACAACAACACCCCGGACGCCGCCCGCGACACCGTCGCCCGCATAACCGGCATCAGGCGCATGGACATCGATTGCCTGGAGTTCATCGGCGACTACCGCACCCTGCGGGCGCTATAGCCGCGGCCGCACCTCGGCGGCCACCTCGCGGGACACCAGCGCCTCGGCGAGGCTGCGGGGCATCAGCACCACATCGTCCTTCCTCAGGCTGTAGTCCCGGTAAGGGCCGGAGAAGGTGGGCAGGTCCTCGAGGATGCGGACCACCATGTTGTCGGACTCGTCCTCCTGCAGAAGCGGCGCCTCGGCCTCCTCGGGGAGGGGGGCCGCCTCGGCCTCCTCCTCTTCCGGCTCCAGGTCGCTGGCCTCGGGCGGGGGCTCCTCTACGGGGGGGAGCTCCTCGGCCGCCGGCTCGGCCGGCGCCACCCTGGCATCGAGGTCGCCGATGCGGTAGTCCCTTTTGCGGAGCTGCGGCAGCACCCCGCGATGGGCGCGGAAGTCCTCCAGTACCCTCTGGTAGAGCTCCTTCTCCTCGGGGGTGAGCCGCTCCAGGGCGTTGCCGTAGCCCTCGCCGCCCTTGAGCGCCATCGAGGCTATCTTGTCCATGCGGTCCTCGACGATGCGCTGCGCCAGGTCGGTCATCTTCTTCCTTCGCTGGTTGAGGCCCTCGCAGACGATGGAGTCCGGGTCGCGGGCCAGCTCCTTCTCGTACTCCCTCTGGGTACGGAAGAGGAGGTCCGCCAGGGCGGTGTAGAAGTCCCTCCTGAGCTCGGCCAGGGTGTTGGAGCCCCTCTCCTTGCGGTAGAGGGAGGTGAGCTCCTCGTACGCCATGGGCTCGGCTGGAGGCGGGGCCATGGGCTCAACATCCGCCTGTCCGTATATGGTTTTTATGAGTGGGCGGGAAAACATCAATATCAGATACGCTCTATCGCAACCGTGCATCTCGGAAACGCGGCGAGGAGCGATGGCGAGTTCTCGGAGCTGGACATATTGGTCTCGCCCCGCTCGGGGAGCTCGCGCGTCGAAGGTTTCGACCAATGGCGCCAGCGGGTGGCGGTCAAGGTCCGCGCCCCCCCGGCCGACGGCAAGGCCAACAGGGAGATAGAGGAGCTCTTCCGCGCCCTCACGGGAGCGGAGGCGGAGATCGTCAGGGGCGCCGGGGGAAGGATGAAGACGCTGAGGATCGCCCTGCCCCTGCATGAGCTGCAGGCGGCGATGGAGAGGCTCTGATGGGCGCCAGCGCCGAGCGCTTCGAGAAGCTGTCCGAGGTGCTGAGGGACCTCGAGGAGCTGCCTCCGGAGTTCGTGGTCCTGGTGGAAGGGCAGAAGGACCGCAGCGCCCTGGGGATACTGGGGGTGCAGCGGGAGGTGCGCACGGTGCAGGGAGGGGGCATGTTCCAGCTCGCCGAGTCCCTGGGCCGGGAGGGCAAGAAGGCGGTGATAATGACCGACTGGGACCGCACCGGGGGCCAGCTCTCGCGCCTGCTGCGGGAGGCCCTGGAGTCCAATCAGGTCGAGTACGACGACCAGATAAGGGCGAGGATCTCCCGCGTCGCCCGCAAGGACGTCAAGGACGTCGAGAGCCTGCCCGCCCTCTACTCCCGCCTGGCGACGGAGGCCGTCAGGCGCAGGGAGGGCTGATTTAAACCTTATATACCCGGGAAAACGCTGGGAGGCTGCTCATGGACCGCAAGGAGATGATGGAGACCATAGGCATCGGGTTCGAGGAGGACCTCTTCGAGGACGTCCCCGCCGAGGTGAGATGCCACCTCCCCCTGCCGCCAGGGATGTCGGAGAGGGAGACGGTCGCCGCCGTGGAGAGCATCCTGGAGCGCAACCGCCACATGGGCGAGGCCCCCTCGTTCCTGGGGGCGGGCTGCTACGACCACTACGTGCCGGCCGCCGTCGACCACATTGTGTCGCGCAGCGAGTTCTACACCTCCTACACCCCCTACCAGCCGGAGATGAGCCAGGGCATGCTCCAGGCCCTGTTCGAGTACCAGAGCCACATCTGCGAGCTCACCGCCATGGACGCCGCCAACTGCTCGCTCTACGACGGCGCCACCGCCCTGGGGGAGGCGGCGCGCATGTGCGCCCGCCTCAACAACGGCGAGCTGTTCCTCGCCCCGCGGGCGATGAGCCGCGAGAAGCTCTCGGTCCTTCGCAACTACCTCGTCGGCACCGGCGTCGGGATAGGCCTCTACGGATGGGACGAGGACGGCGGCCTGGACCTGGACGACCTCGGGCCGCGCCTGGAGGGGGAGGTCTGCGGCGTTTACGCCGAGTGCCCGAACATGTTCGGGGTCATAGACGCGCGGACGGACCTGCTGCGGCCGCTGACCGAGGCGCCGCTGGTGATGGGCGTCAACCCGCTGACCCTGGCGCTGTGCAAGCCCCCGGGGGAGATGGGGGCCGACATAGTGGTGGGGGACGGCCAATGCCTGGGCGCCCATCCCAACTTCGGCGGGCCGGGGCTGGGGATATTCGCCTGCCGCCAGGAGCATGTGCGCAGGATGCCGGGGCGGGTGATAGGCCTCACCGAGGACTCCCGGGGGCAGCAGGCGTTCTGCATGACCATGCAGACCCGGGAGCAGCACATCCGCCGCGGCAGGGCGACGTCGAACATCTGCACCAACGTGGCCCTGCTGGCGGTGGGCGCCGCCGTGCACATGTCCCTGCTGGGCAGGGACGGGCTGTCGTCCCTGGCGCGGGAGAACGTGGAGAGGGCCCGGCGGCTCATGGACCTACTGTCGGAGCTGGACAACGTGGTGTCCCCCTTCTTCGGGAACCACCATTTCAACGAGTTCCTCGCCCAGATGCCGGTGCGGCCGGAGAAGCTTAACCGGGTGCTCGCCAAGCGCGGCTTCCAAGGGGGGCTCCCCATGGGCCCCCACGTCCCCGAGCTGGGGGACTGCATGCTGCTGGCCAGCACCGAGATGCACGATGACGCCACCCAGGACGCCTTCGTGGCGGCGCTGCGGGAGGTGCTCTGATGATCCGCCGGCTGATAATGGACCGGGAGCAGGAGGGGGGCGCCCCCGACGCGTCCGGCCTGGTGCCCCCGGGGATGGAGAGGAGGTCGCTGCACATGCCGGCGGTGCCGGAGCCGGAGCTCCTCCGCCATTACATCGCCCTCTCCCGGGCGAACTTCGGCACCGACAGCGGCCCTTATCCGCTGGGGTCCTGCACGATGAAGCACAACCCCAAGTACGCCGACAGGCTCGCCGCCTCGCCCAAGGTGACGAGGATGCACCCTCAGATGGAGGACGACCACACCCAAGGATGCCTGGAGCTGATGTCCCGCATGGAGGCCGCCCTCTGCAGCATCAGCGGCATGGACGCCGTGTCCCTCCATCCCGCCGCCGGGGCCCACGGCGAGTACGCCAGCATGCTCATGGTCCGCGCCTATCACCGCTCCCGCGGCGAGGATCGCGACGAGGTGATCGTGCCGGACAGCGCCCACGGCACCAACCCCGCCTCGGCGGCGATGGCCGGGTTCAAGCTGGTGGAGATACCCTCCGGCGAGGACGGCCTCGTCGACCTTAGCGCCCTGGAGGCGGCGCTGAGCGGGCGCAGCGCCGCGTTCATGCTCACCAACCCCAACACCCTGGGGCTCTTCGAGAAGGACGTCAGGGAGATGGCGTCGATGGTCCATGACAAGGGGGCGCTGCTCTACTACGACGGAGCGAACCTCAACGCCGTCATGGGGAGGACGAGCCCGGGCGCCATGGGCTTCGACATAGTGCATTTCAACCTGCACAAGACCTTCGCCACCCCCCACGGCGGAGGGGGGCCGGGCTCGGGACCGGTGGGGGTCAGGTCCTTCCTCGAGCCTTTCCTCCCCGTGCCGCGGGTGGTGGGGGACGAGGGCTGCCGCAGCCTCGACTGGTCGCGGCCGCAGAGCATCGGCAAGGTGGGCTCCGCCCTGGGGAACTTCCCGGTGCTGATGCGCGCCTACGCCTACATACTGCGCCAGGGGGGCGACGGCCTCAAGGAGGCCAGCGCCCGGGCGGTGCTCAACGCCAATTACCTGAAGCGCCGCATCGAGGGGCATTACGAGGTCCCCTTCTCCGACCCCCGCAAGCACGAGTTCGTGGCCAGCGCCCGGGCGCTGAAGAAGGGGAAGGGGGTGAGGGCCTTGGACGTGGCGAAGAGGATGATCGACCAGGGGGTGCACCCGCCCACCATCTACTTCCCCGCCCTAGTGGAGGAGGCGCTGATGATCGAGCCCACCGAGGACGAGAGCAAGGAGAGCCTGGACCGCATCGCCGATGTGATGAACGCCATCGCCGAGGAGGATCCGGAGACCGTCCTGGCCGCCCCATTGGAGGGCCCGGTGGGCAGGATCGACGAGTCCAAGGCGGCCAAGGATGCGGTGCTCAGCTTCCGCAGGCTGCGTGCCCTGCGTGACGTTTAAACACATGGAACATGATGGAGAGCGCATGGGCGAAGGCCTGTTCATAGTCCTCGAGGGCATCGACGGCTCTGGCAAGAGCAGCCTCGCCGCCAGCATGGCCCGCTCCCTCTCGCCGCGCCCCGTGGTGCTCACCGCCGAGCCCTCCGACGGCTGGGTGGGGGACGCGGTGCGGCGCGCCAGCTCCGAGGACGGCCCCCCTCTGCTGGAGGCCCTGCTCTTCGTGGCCGACCGCGCCCACCACACCGAGCGCATATCCCGCTGGCTGGCGGAGGGGAGGACGGTCATCTGCGACCGCTACTACGCCTCCACCCTCGCCTACCAGTCGGCGGCGCTGGGCGATGACATGATGGGGTGGCTGCGCGAGCTCAACGACAAGGTGATCATCCGGCCGGACCTCACCCTGCTTCTCGACCTGGACCCCGCCGCGGGCATGGACCGGGTCAACGGAAGGGGCGCCCCCAGCAAGTTCGAGGAGCTGGAATACCTCAAGCGCGTCCGCGACGCCTACCTGCGGGTGGCGGAGGAGGACGGTTTCGAGCTGATCGACGCCTCCCTCCCCGAGGAGGAGGTCCTCGCCCGGGCCATGAGCATGGTCGAAGGCGTGATGGAGATGATATGATGCATCCTTCTGAGGAGATTTTCTGCGCCCACAGCAACGTGCTGAGAGGCAAGACGGTGGTTCTGGGGATCAGCGGCAGCATCGCCGCGGTGGAGTGCTTCGCCCTCGCCCGCGACCTGATCCGCCACGGCGCCGAGGTGGTGCCGGTGATGACCCCCTCGGCGGCGGAGATGGTGGCCCCCATGGCGATGGAGTTCGCCTGCGGGCGCCCCCCCATCTGCTCGCTGGGGGGCCAGGCGGAGCATGTCTCCCTCATCAACGAGGGCGAGGGGGGCGCGGACCTCCTTCTCATCTATCCTGCGAGCGCCAACACCGTCTCCAAGGTCGCCCTGGGCATCGACGACACTTCTGTGACCAGCATGGCGACCGTCGCCCTGGGGGCGGGGACGCCGGTGATCATGGCCCCGGCCATGCACAACTCCATGTACCGCAACCCGGCGGTGCAGAGGAACCTTGAGGCCCTGAGGGCCATGGGGGTATCCCTGGTGGGCCCGGTGATCGAGGACCTGCGCGCCAAGGCCGCCGGCCGCGACGAGGTGCTGGCGGCGGCGCTGCGCGCCCTCGGCGGCAAGGACCTGGAGGGAAGGAGGGTGCTGGTCATCGGCGGGCGGGGGGAGGAGCCGGTGGACGACATGCGGGTGCTGAGCAACCGCAGCAGCGGCCTCATGGCCTTGGAGCTGGCGAGCGCGGCGCACCGCCGCGGCGCCGATGTTGAGATGTGGATGGGGGCGCATGACGTCCGCGTGCCCTCCTACATCCCGATGCGCCGCTTCGGCCCGTTCTCGGAGCTCCTCGGAATGCTGGACGAGGCGGAGCACGACATGGTCCTGGTCCCGGCGGCCCTGCCTGATTTCTCGCCCGAGCGGCGCGGGGGGAAGATCGACAGCGCGGAGGGGGGCTTCGAGCTCCGCCTCCATGCCCTTCCCAAGGCCCTGCCCTTACTGGTGCGGGAAGGGAGGACGGTGGTGGGCTTCAAGGCCGAGTCCGGCGTGGACGAGGACGCCCTGGCGGCCAGGGCCAGGGGCAGGCTGGAGGAGCACGGCCTCGACCTGGTGGTGGCCAATGACGTCTCCGTTGCCGGGGAGGGCATGGCCAGAGTGCTCCTCGTTGCTGCTGGCGATGTCTCCGTCGTCGAGGGGAGCAAGGGCCGCATAGCCGATGCCATACTCGACAGGGCGGCCGGAAGAGGATGAGCGCCAGCGCCTTCTGCCCCGGCCATGTGACCTGCCTCTTCCAGCCCCGCCGCCATGACGACCCTCTGCGCTCCGGGTCGCGGGGAGCGGGCCTCTGCCTGGACAAGGGGGCGTGGGCGCGGGCGGAGGAGTCCGCGTCCCTGAGCATCGCCGTCGACGGCGCCGCTGCTGAGGCCCCGGTGACGCGGGAGGCGCTGCGCCTGCTGGGCGAGGAGGGCGTTGCGGTCGCGATCGAGCTGCAGCTGCCGGTGTCCCAAGGCTTCGCCATGAGCGCCGCCGGCACGCTGGCCGCCTGTCTTGCCGTCTGCCGGCTGAGGTCGAGGCCTCCCGAGGACGCCTTCCGGGCGGCGCACATGGCGGAGCTGGCGCGGGGAGGCGGCATGGGGGATGTGGCCGGGATCATGGCGGGGGGCGCCTCCCTCCGCACCAGGGAGGGCCTGCCCCCTTTCGGGGAGACGAGGCCATTGAACCTCAACGGTGAGCTGCTGCTAGTGGTGCTCGGCCCTCCGCGCCCCACCGCCGGCCTGCTCGGCCCCGCCATGGAGGAGGCCGTAGGGCTGCACGGCGGGCGGGAGCTGGAGGCCCTCATCGCCGACCCAGGATGGGATTCCCTGTTCCGCCGTTCGCTGGCCTTCGCCAACGGCAGCGGCCTCATGACCGGGGCGGCCGCGGACGCCATCGAGAGGCTGGCCCCCCACGGCCGGGCGGCGATGTGCATGCTGGGGAACTCGGTCTTCTTCCGCGGGGACGCGGCGGCGGCCATGGACGCCGTCGAGGGCCGCTTCTTCGAATGCGCTATCGACCGGAAGGGGCCGCGCTCCTGGGGGGCGGAGCGGCGATGAGCGGGGCCGGCCACCTCCATGACCCCGCGCCGACCGGCTGGGGGGCGGAGCGAATAAGGCTCGAGGCCAGTGGGATGGGGATGCGCACCACGGACCCCCGCGTGCTGATGCACAGGCTGGACGCCGCGCGCATCGGTGTGGACCGCTCGGACCGGGTGAGCGTGGTGACTGACGGCAGGCCGCACTCCGCCCTGGCCTGCCTCACCAGCACCCTGGTGGCGCCGGGGGAGGCGCTGCTCTCCGACGGCCTGATGCGCTCGATGGGGCTCTCCCAGGGGGAGGAGGTGACGGTGGCCTTCTGCCCCCGGCGGGCTTCGGTGCGGCACATCAGGAGTTCGATGGACCGCTCAGCACTGAGCCGGGAGGAGGTGTCCACCGTCATGAAGGACATCATGCTTTCCCGCATCTCGCCCACAGAGACGGCCGCCTGGCTCACCGCGCTGCACATCAACGGCCTCAGCGAGGACGAGCTCCTCCATGTCACCGAGGAGATGGTCGCCAGCGGCATCACGCTGCAGTTCGACCGCGGCCCGGTCTTCGATTTCCACAGCATCGGCGGCGTCCCGGGCAACAAGGTGACGCCCATCGTGGTCTCGATAGCCGCCGCCGCTGGCCTCCTGATACCCAAGACCTCGTCGCGGGCCATCAGCAGCGCCTGCGGCACCGCTGATTTCGTGGAGGTATTCTGCGATGTGGAGCTGGGCGCCGAGCGCCTGAAGGCGGTGGCCCAGGAGACGGGCGGGGCCTTCGCGTGGGGAGGGGCGATGAACCTGACCCCCGTCAACGGCGTCATAATCGAGACCCTCTACCCTCTGGGCATAGACCCTCCCGACCTGATGATGGCCTCCATCATGAGCAAGAAGATGGCCATGGGCGCCACCCGCCTGGTCATGGACATACCCTGCGGCGCCGGCGCCAAGGTGGAGTGCCAGGACGAGGCCAGGCGCATGGCGGAGAGGTTCATCCAGCTCGGCGGGCGCCTGGGCATTCAGGTGGATTGCGCCATAACCGACGGCCGCCAGCCCGTGGGGCGGGCCATCGGGCCGGCCCCCGAGGCCCGGGAGTGCATAATGGCCCTGGAGGGGCACGACGGCCTCGAGGACGTGCGGGAGAAGGCGATCGGCCTGGCGGGGATGATATTGGAGATGGGCGGCGTGGAGGAGGGCGCCGCGGCGGCCCAGCGCCTCGTCGACAGGGGCGAGGCCCTTGACAAGTTCCAGGAGATCGTGGCCGCCCAGGGCGGACGGCGGGACATCTCCTCCGCCGACATAGAATTCGGCCGGAGCAGGGTGGAGATACGCTCGCCGCGGGGAGGATATGTGTACGGCATCAACAACAAGGAGCTGGTCACTGTGGCCCGCGCCGCCGGGGCGCCCCGCGACAAGGGCGCGGGGATAATCCTGGAGAAGAAGATGGACAGCAGGGTGGAGGAGGGGGAGCTGCTCTTCACCGTGCACGCGGACAACGCCGACCGGGCGGATCGTGCCCGCAGCGCGGCGGAGAGGCTGCGGCCCTTGAAGGTCGGAGGCCTGCTGCTGGAGAGGGCCCCGAGGCGCCTGGGAACGCCCTCCTGACCATCCTCATTCGTAAAGAAGAACATCGTGCAGATAATGCTCTCCGCTGGTGTCCTGGGAACGCCCTCCTGACCATCCTCATTCGTAAAGAAGAACATCGTGCAGATAATGCTCTCCGCTGGTGTCCTGGGAACGCCCTCCTGACCATCCTCATTCGTAAAGGGTGAATAGCTGGTCGTCCCCGCCGACGTCGAAGAGGCCCAGACGGGCGCCGCAGTCCAGCCATCCGTGGGCGTAGTTGACGGAGGCGAAGGCGTTGACCTTGTCCCCGGCGTCGCGGAAATGGAGCGCGTCCTCGTAGTAGGAGCGGGCCATGCGCAGGAAGTCGTCGGCGAGGACCTTGCCGAACGACCTCTCCGGCGCGGCGGTGCGCAGCCTCTCCAGGGCGGCGGCGGTGGTGTCCAGATAGCGGGACAGTAGCCCGTCGTCGATGACTTCGCGGACCGGGTTCATCACTGGCTCCAATCCCCGTCGCTCTTAATATAAATGACCCAACCCCCCCTCCCAGTAGATATTATAAGGGTGACGGAGATTCAGTTGGCATGATAGTGGTCGGGGGCTCATCTTCACGGGACATGGCAAAGGAGCTGGCTAGGCTGTTGGGGTGCAAGTACGTGCAGGCGGCGACCACGCGTTTCCCCGACGGGGAATGCTACACCCGCATCGAGGACGACGGGATGGATGACGACGTGGTCATCGTCCAGAACACCTATCCCGACGAGAACGTGGTGGAGATGTTCCTGCTCCAGGACGCGGTGAAGAGGCTGGGCGCCAAGACCATCACCTGCGTCATCCCCTACTACGGCTACGCCCGCCAGGACAGGATCTTCAAGCCGGGGGAGCCGGAGAGCGCCAAGGTCATGGCCCAAAGGCTGGAGATGCTCTGCGACCGGGTGCTGACCGTCGACATCCACAAGGAGAACGTGCTGCGCTGGTTCGAATGCCCGGCCAAGAACATCAGCGCCTCCAAGGCCATCGGCGACTACTTCCGCGACCGCGGCATCGACATGGTCCTCTCCCCTGACATCGG
This sequence comes from Methanomassiliicoccaceae archaeon, assembly GCA_003550345.1. Lineage (GTDB taxonomy): Archaea > Thermoplasmatota > Thermoplasmata > Methanomassiliicoccales > Methanomethylophilaceae > PWHV01. The sequence continues at coordinate 29,338 of PUJZ01000099.1, read as the reverse complement.
CGCCGCCGGCAGGGCTGAGGAGGTCGCGGGGTACATCGGCGTCCCCCACGACCATCTGGAGAAGGTGCGGCTATCCGGAACCGATGTGAGGATCACCCCGGCCAACATGGACTGCGCGGGCAAGCATGTGCTGATCGTGGACGACATAATAGCCACCGGCGGCACCATACTCGCCGCCTGCGAGCAGCTGCGGAACCAGAACGTGGCCAGCATCAGCGTGGCCTGCACCCACGGGGTCTTCGCCAAGAACGCGCTGGAGAGGCTCACCGGCGGCAACATCGACAGCCTGCTCTGCTGCAACACCCTGGAGAACGAGGTGTCGAACATCTCGGTGGCGCCGTTGGTGGCCGAGGCCATAGAGAAAGGTTGGTAGGTGATTCCCATCCAGAAAGAGGACAGTTTCTCCGAGTGGTACAATGACATAGTCGAGCGGGCCGGGCTCTCCGACAAGCGCTACCCCGTCAAGGGGATGAACGTGTGGACCTCCTACGGCTGGAAGATCATGCGGCTCATAGACTCCTACATCCGCGATGAGCTGGACGCGACCGGGCACGACGAGGTCTGCTTCCCCCTCCTCATACCGGAGACCGAGTTCAAGAAGGAGAAGGACCACATCAAGGGCTTCGACTCCGAGGTCTACTGGGTGACGCACGCGGGGGAGAACGAGCTGGACGTCCGCCTCGTCCTCCGGCCCACCAGCGAGACCGCCATGTACCCGATGTTCGCCCTCTGGGTGCGCTCCCATGGCGACCTTCCGCTTAAAACTTACCAGCTGGTCAACACCTTCCGCTACGAGACCAAGCAGACCCGCTCCTTCATCCGCGTGCGGGAGATACATTTCTTCGAGTCCCACACCTGCCATGCCAGCGAGGCCGACGCCCAGGCTCAGGTGGAGGAGGACTTCGTCATACTGGAGAGGCTGATGGACAGGCTGTGCATACCCTACTCGCTGCTGCGCCGCACCGAATGGGACAAATTCCCCGGGGCGCACTACACGGTGGGCATCGACACCTCGATGCCCAACGGCAGGAGCCTGCAGATCGGCTCCATCCACCACTACCTGACCAACTTCTCCGTGCCCTACGAGATAAGCTACGAGACCGAGGACGGCGGCCACGAGCACGTCCACCAGACCACCTTCGGCATGAGCGAGAGGCTGGTGGGGGCGATCATCGGCGTCCACGGAGACGACAAGGGCCTGGTGCTGCCCCCGGCGGTGGCGCCGTTCCAGGTGGTCGTCGTCCCCATACCCGTCAAGGGCAAGGGGGAGACGGTGCAGAAGGCGGCCGAGGACCTGACGCGGCGGCTGCAGGCCGCCGGGCTGCGGGTGAAGCTGGACGACCGCGACGAGCGCCCGGGGAGCAAGTTCTTCGACTGGGAGATTAGGGGCGTGCCGCTGCGCCTGGAGCTGGGCATGAGGGACATAGAGGGCGGCGTCGCCACCTACGCCCGCCGCGACAGCGGCGAGAAGGGCGCCCTGCCCCTGGACGGCGTCGAGCAGGGGGCGAGGTCGATGCTGGATGAGATATCATCGTCCATGAAGGCCAAGGCCTGGGAGAGGCACCTCTCAGCGGTGGCCGACGTCGAATCGCTGCAGGACCCCCCCGCCAAGACCCTCCGTTTCGGATGGTGCGGCGAGGAGCTCTGCGGCCAAAGGATCGAGGAGGAGTTCGACCTCACCCTGCTGGGCACGCCTTACGGCCACGAGGGCGAGAGAAGGAGATGCATAGTCTGCGGCGAGGAGAGCGAGAAGCTGGGCTATGCGGCGCGCTCGATGTGAGCGTCAGGCCCGGTCCTCTTCCTCCCACTTGAGGAGGAGGAGCCCGGCTAGGCCGATCCCCACGAACCCCAGGACCATGCCCCATATGCCCACGTACTCCATGGCCAGGATGTTCCAGGCCCCGTACATGAACCCCCAGTAGATGTAGATGCTGAGGCCGGCGATGATCATAAGGGTGCAGACGGCCCTCTTCCAGCTAGTGGGGAAGACTTCCTCTTCCATGCCGGCTGCTATGGAATCCCGCTATTAATTCTTTTTCAGCTGTCCCGGCGGCGGAGCAGCCCCTTGGCCCTCTCGTAGCTGTGGTCGACCGCCTCCAGGGTGCACCATTCGCGGCCCAGGGTGGTGATGTTGAAGTCGTAGCGCTCGGCGAAGCGCCGGGTGCAGCGATCGAACTCCTCATCGTCCCCGAGGCCGGTGGGTATCTTCATCACCGTGTCGTACTCCGCCATCTCGAATATCATGCGCACCATCTCATCGTCGTCGGCGTCCATGCCCTTGAACAGCTCCATCCGCGACTTCAGCTGCTCCCAGTTCGTCGCGTAGCCCGGTGTGAAATAGAGTATGCCCGGGTACTTCTTCAGCAGGCGGAGGTAGTTGTCCTGGCCGCCGATGGCCACCGCGATGCAGTCGTCGACGATCTTGCCGTCGGGGCTGCGGAGTATCTCCACCGGGGTTCGCACCCGCTCCGCCGCCCATTCGCGGATGTCCTTGAGCGCATTGCCGCAGAGACCGTAGAATAGGATGGTGGCGTCGAAGACCCCGTCGATCTCCTCCAGCGAGCGCAGTATCTCCTCGCGCAGGTCGTTTGGCTCCTCGTGCAGCCCCAGGTCCTTCATCCAGATGACCCAGTTGAATCCCTCGCGGGGAAGCTCCGTCCCGCCGCGGAGGAAGTCCTCCTCCTCGATGAGCTCCAGGCCCTCGCCGTTGTCGCCCATCTTGCGCTCGAGGCTGAAGGAGTGCTCGTTGCGCACCAGCAGCACCCGGTCCACCTCCTCGTCGTGGAGCAGGCAGTAGACTATCTCGTCCTCCAGGACCGGGCATCCGATGATGCCGAGATTGCCCTCGGGCCGGATGTCAGAGCCCCCCTTTGGTGAGCCTCAGGCGGCGATCGAACTCCTCCATGGCCCTGATGGCGGCCACGCCCTCCGCGGTTATGGTGTAGGTCCCGCGGCGCTCGGTCTTGTCCAGCAGGCCCAGCTCCATCAGGTTCCGCAGATGGAACTGCAGGTGGCCGGCCTTGAGGCCGCAGTGCTCGGTCATCTCCGAGAAGGCCCGCGGGCCCCCGTCCATGAAGTACATGAGGTTGATCCGGTGGGGGTTGGAGAGGGCCGCCATCGTGTCCATGGTCAGCGGCCCGGGCGCCTCCGCGGACGGCCCGGGCGCGGCCATGTCCCCGAGGATCGACTGTATCCTCCGGGCCATGGCGAGGGCGGACCCCGCCTCGGTCAGCACCTTCATGAGGTATTCGTTGCAGTCCTTGCTCCCGCAGTCATCGGATACCTCCTTGAGGTCCTCCTGCATCTCCTCCAGTTTTCTGACGGCAGCATCGGCGCCATGGGACTGGAAGGTCAGCAGGGCCTCTTGGACCGCCCCCTCCGTGCTATGCCGGCACTGCTCGCGGCTGGTGCAGAATGCGAAGCCGGCCATGTTGCTCGGGGCCTTGCGGAGGAGCTCCTCTCCATGCTCGCGCAGGGCCATGTTGACCTCGCCCACGACCGCTCTCTTGAAATCCTCCATGCGGATGGTCAACATGTCCTCGTTGACCTTGTTCACGTTCTCCTCCAGCTCCTTGATGGTCTCTGACAGGAGTTTTGAATGGGAGCTCATAATAGTTTCGTAGATAATTGACATATAAAAATATTATCAAAATCGCAACGATGTCGCCATACCATCGCGGCCACTGCAAAGACTAATATCCCCGCCGCCGCTACCGAGGAAGGGTGATCGGCTTGGTTTTCCACGAGGGCGAGTTCATTTACATTCTAGACGACCAGGGGAAGAAGCACTGGTTCACGGCGTCCGCCGGGATGGTCAAGGTGCCGTCCCTGGGGACGCTTGACGGCGGCCGCATCATGGCCCTCGCCGACGGGGGCCGGCTGGTGGTCGCGAAACGCCCCATGCACGTGTTCCGGCCCAGCACCGCCGACCTCATGTCATCGTTGGAGAGGGGGGCGCAGGTGATCACCCCCAAGGACGCCGCCACCATCATGCTGGAGTGCGACATCGCCGCCGCCAGCGTTGTGCTGGAGGTCGGGGCGGGCTCGGGCTCGATGAGCATCGCCCTGCTGCGGGCGCTGCCCCCCGAAGGGAGGCTGCACACCATCGAGCTGCGGGAGGACTTCGCCAAGCGGGCGGGGAGGAACATAGAGAGGGCGGGCCTCTCCGCCCGCTGGGAATGCACCGTGGGTGATGCGAGGACCGCGTCGCTCGACATAGAGGCGGACGCGGCGGTGCTCGACATGCCCGCCCCGTGGGAGGCCTTGGAGAACGTGGACGGGATGCTCCGCGACGGCGGCATGCTCTGCGCATACGTTCCCAACACCAACCAGCTGGAGTCCGCGGTCAGGGCGCTGAGGTCCATGGGCTATGCGGAGGTCCGCGCCCTGGAGAACATCCAAAGGGGCATGGAGGTGCATGCCGGAGGGGTGCGCCCCTCCTTCGAGACGCTCGGCCACACCGCCTACCTGGTATTCGGCCGCAAGGCGGCCCGCGGTGAAGAATGACTTAAGTATTCTACTATGATACACAGGCGATGGCGGTCGCTGAGATCAAGATAGAGCTGAAGAAGGGGGTCGCCGACCCCGAGGGTCAGAACACCAAGAAGGCGCTCGAGCTCCTGGGCTTCGAGGGCCTGCGCTCGGTGAGGTCCATGAAATGCTTCCAGGTCGACATCGGCCTGGAGGGCGACGAGGCATTGGAGGCCTGCCAGGAGATGTGCCGGAGGCTTCTCGCCAACCCGGTGATACAGAGCTACAGCGTAGAGCTGAAGTGATAGCATGCCCTTCGAAGACCTCATCAACCAGGGGGGCCGCGGCGCCCCCGTGGCCGAGCTGGACATCCATGCTGCCAGCGAAGAGCAGCTCATGGAGATGTCCGCCGAGCTCGGCCTCAGCCTCTCCCTCGACGAGATGAAGAGCGTCCGCGAGCATTTCGCCGCCGAGGGCCGCTGCCCCACCGACATCGAGCTGCAGAGCATCGGCCAGGCCTGGAGCGAGCACTGCTGCTACAAGAGCTCCAAGGTGCACCTCAAGGAGTTCGTGTTCGCCATCGACCATCCTGACGTCATCGCCCGCGGCGACGCCGGGGTGATGGCCTTCGACGACGAGCACGCCTACGCGCTGCGCCTGGAGAGCCACAACCACCCGTCGGCCATCGAGCCCTACGGAGGGGCGGCCACCGGCATCGGCGGCATACTGCGGGACGTGGTGTGCATGGGGGCCCAGCCCATAGCGCTGGTGGACCCGCTCTGCTTCGGCCCCATCGACTCCGATGCCCCGCTTCCCCCCGGCGTCAAGCACCCCCGCTATCTCGTCGACGGCGTGGTGGCGGGCATACGCGACTACGGCAACCGCGTCGGAGTGCCCACCGTCAGCGGCGCCTTCTTCTTCGACGAGCGCTACACCGGTAACTGCCTGGTGAACGTCGGCTGCCTGGGGTTCGTGAAGAGGTCAGAGGTCCTCAACAACTTCGTCGGCGGCCCGGGCGAGGTGCTCATACTCTGCGGCGGAAGGACCGGCAGGGACGGGATACACGGCGTGACCTTCGCCTCGGTGGAGCTCAAGGAGAGCTCCGAGGAGGAGGACCGCGGCGCGGTGCAGCTGGGCGCCCCCATCACCAAGGAGCCGCTGATGCACGCCTGCCTCGAGGTCAACCGCAAGGGGCTGATAACCGGCATGAAGGACCTCGGCGGCGGAGGGCTGAGCTGCGTGGTGGGCGAGATGGCCCTGGACGCGGGCTGCGGCGCCGTGGTCGACCTCGACCGGGTCCCTCTGAAGGAGGAGGGGCTGGCCCCCTGGGAGATATGGGTCTCAGAGTCCCAGGAGAGGATGATGCTGGCCACCACCGAGGACAAGGTGGAGGAGATCATGGACGTGTTCCGCACCTGGGACGTGCTCGCCACCGTGGTGGCCACCACGGTGGAGGAGAAGAGGACGAGGATCCGCTGGCACGGAGAGGAGATCTTCGACATGGACCTCGACTTCCTCACGGGAGGGCCGGAGTACTGCCGGCCCTACGAGGTCTCCGTCCCCGCCGGAGAGGCGGGGGAGAAGGTGCCGGAGATCCCCGCGCTCAGCGATGCCCTGCTCAGCCTCCTGTCCGACCCCAACGTGGCCTCGAAGGAATGGGCGATAAGGCAGTACGACCACGATGTCCGCGCCGCCACGGTGCTCAGGCCCATGGTGGGCCCGCCCAACGACACCGGCCCCGGGGACGCCGGCGTGCTGCGGCCGCTGCCTGAAAGCCACAGAGGGCTGGCCACCGCGGTGGGCTGCAACCCCTGGTTCACATCCGAGGACCCCTACCGGGGCGGGATGTCGGCGGTCGACGAGGCCTGCCGCAACCTGGTCGCCGTCGGCGCCAGGCCGCACTCCCTCACCGACTGCCTCAACTTCGGGAACCCCGAGAAGCCGGACCGCCTGGGCCAGTTCCGCGAGGCGGTGCGGGGCCTGGGCGAGGCGGCCGCCTTCCTCGGCCTGCCGATACCGTCCGGCAACGTCAGCCTCTACAACGAGAGCCCCCGCGCCGGGGCGCTGCCGACGCCGATGGTGATGGGCGTGGGCATTGTGGAGGACGTTCGGAAATGCGTCAGCGCCGACCTCAAGGAGGCGGGCAACCCGCTCTATGTGGTCGGCGAGACGGGGCGGGAGATGGGCGGCTCATTGCTCTACCGCCGCTTCGGCGGCGAGGGCGGCGACGTCCCCCAGGTGGTCCTGGAGTCGTTGAAGGTGAAGATGGACCTGCTGCTGGAGGCGATGTCCGAGGGCATGGTCAGCAGCTGCCACGACTGCTCGGACGGAGGGCTGGCGGTATGCATCGCGGAGATGTGCATCGGCGGATCGATGGGCGCCAGCGTCACCCTTGACGCGTTGGGCGAGCTCAAGGCGGCGGAGAAGCTGTTCTCGGAGAGCAACGGCCGCTGGGTGGTCGAGGTGGCGGCGGAGCACGAGGAGGACTGGCAGAACCTGATGGGGCATCATGCCCTCTGGATAGGCGTCGCCGGCGGGCCCTCGCTGCTCATCGGAGGAACGGGCATGGACATCAGGGTCGAGGACCTGAAGAGGGCCTGGAGCGACCCGATCTGGGAGATAATGGGGTGAGATGATGAGGCCAGAGGATATCAGGGTGTGCGTCCTCCGCATCGAGGGGACGAACTGCGAGGAGGAGACCCACCGCGCCTTCCAGGCCGTGGGCTGCGACCCGGAGATGGTCCATCTTAACCAGCTCACCGGCCATGCGCCCCAGGCCTCCCGGCGCAGCCTGGAGGACTACGACGCCCTGGCGTTCCCCGGCGGCTTCTCCGCCGGGGACTATGTGCGCGGCGGGGCGATTTTCGCCGCCCGGGCCAAGAGCGCGCTCGGCGGCGAGATAAACGCCTTCGTGGAGGCCGAGAAGCCGGTCATCGGGATATGCAACGGCTTCCAGATCCTGGTCGAGCTCGGACTGCTGCCGGCCCTCGACGGCCCCAGCGACGTGCCCACCGCAGCGCTTTTCACCAATGACAGCGGGCGGTTCGAATGCCGCCCCAGCTACATGCGCAACGAGAGCCGCGGACGCTGCCTGTTCACCAGGAAGCTGCCGCGCGGCCGGACGGTCATGTTCCCGGTGGCGCACGCCGAGGGTAAGCTGATGAGCGCCGACCCCCGCTTCGTGGAGAGGCTGGAGGACAACGACCAGCTGGTGTTCCGCTACGTGGACCCGGAGGGGAGGCCGGCGGGCTACCCGTGGAACCCCAACGGCTCGGAGGGGAACGTGGCCGGCATATGCAACCCCGCGGGCAACGTCCTGGGTATGATGCCCCACCCCGAGAGGTCGCTGGACCCCTGCACCGCGCCCGACTGGACGCGCAGGCCCAAGAAGGAGGGCGACGGTCTGGCGGTGTTCCGCTCCATGGTGGACGCGCTGACGCGCTAGATCTCCACCCGCACCTCGACGCGGTCGCCGTCGGAGATGCTCAGCGTGCGGCGCAGGTGGTATTGGCACACCACCTCGATGACGTCATCGTAATGGGAGCGCTCCGGTATCACCACCGCGCAGTCGATGTTGCGGATCTTGGCCTTGTAGGCGGTGACGTCCCCGAAGGTGCGCCCGTCGCGGGAGAAGCCCTTGATCTGGTAGCCGGGGCTGTCCTTTATTATCTGGAGCTTCCCGATGTCGTCCTTGTCCAGCTTGATGTTCAAGGTCCCCTCGTAGGGCTTGAAGTCCAGGTGGACGATGAACTGCTCCAGGTACTGGCTCTGGCAGATGTAGTAGCCCCCCTCCCCCAATCCGGTGGATATGGTGCCGTGGAGGATGACGTGGTCGGTGAGCTCGAAGATGCGCCGGTACTCGGCGTACTCCCGCCTCAGCTCCTCCACCCCCCTCTCGGTGAGCCTTATCCGCTGCCTCCTGGCGCCGAGGTCCCTCTCGATGAGGCCGTCCTCGAGCAGCTCGAGGATCCGTTTGGATGCGGACTGCTGGCTCATATCCAGCGCCTCACCGAGCTCCCGGGAGGATATGGCTATGTAATTGTTCAGGCCTCCTAGAAGGGCCACCTTCCTCAGGGCGGACAGGTATTTCTCGTTCATTTGAACCACCAGTATCGGGAAGAGGATAAGAGCGTTATCGCCGGTTCATGGTAAAAACATGTTGCCATCATCTACTGAAAAGAAGAAGGAACTCCCGGTTGCCGCGGTTCTTGCTGCCTCCGCGCAGCGGCGAGTCCATCCAGTCCGCCGCCGAGAGCCCTTGGTGGCTCAAGGCCATGGCCGACCTCAGCGCCTCCTCCCTCTCCTCTTCGCGCACCAGGTCCCTTCCGGTCTCGTACTGCGGCTTCAGCAGCGCCAAGAGGGCCCCTCCCTCCTCCACGCGGGGCGAGACGGCGGGCAGGAGCTCGGCCATCCTCCCGCCGGTGACGTCCATGACCACCAGCGGGAAGGCCTTCCCCCCCGTGGCAGACGCCAGCTCATCGCGGTCTGCGGCGTCGACGCCGCCGACGAAGCGCACCCGGGGGTCGTCCCTCAGCCGGGGGTTGAGCGCCTCCGCCGCTATGTCGACCGCTGTGACCGAGGCGGCGCCGTTGCGCAGCAGGCAGTCGGTGAAGCCGCCCTCGGAGCAGCCGATGTCCAGCACATCAAGGCCCCGGCAGTCCAGCTGGAAGCCTTCCAGCGCCGCCTGCAGCTTGTAGCCGCCGCGGCCGACGAAGAGGAAGGGTTCCAGGTCCACCACGTCCCCCGGCCTGACGATGCGCGACTGCTTGGTGACCACCTCGCCGTTGACGGTGACGGCGCCGGTGCGTATCAGGTGGGCCGCCTTGGATCGGGAGGGCACCAGGCCCTCGGCGACGAGATGGCTGTCAAGCCGCAGGTTCATGCCATGGTAATTGCCGCCGGGGATATTGAAACCACCGCGAAAACATGATATACCGCCGGAGGGCTAGAAGCGCCGATAGCATGGGAAGGCACGTGATGGAGGCCATGGGCAGAGCCAAGGTGGTAGTGGAGGACGGGAAGGTGGTCGAGGTGGGGGAGCCGATCATCGAATACTGCCCCCTGTTCAAGAGGCACCGGGGCATAGACAGGATCGACGAGCGAAGCATCCGGGAGAACATCGAGTTCCGCATCCGCGATTTCGGCATGTGCACTCCGCAGCGGGACATGCGCATGGAGGACTTCCTCAGCTTCGGCGTCTCCGAGCTCATCTGCATGGGCGTCGAGGAGGGCGTGCTCGACGCCGCCGTCCTAGTCGGCGACGGCGTGGGGACCTGCGTGGTCGACGAACCGGCGATGATCCAGGGCATCGGCGGGCGCATCTCCGGCATAGTGTCCACCGAGCCCATTGATGAGCTGGTGGAGGCCGTGGGCAGCGCCCGCTGCCTCGGCGGAGAGATCGACCAGGTGGCGGGCGCGGAGCTGGCCTTCTCCCTGGGCTTCGAGAGGGTGGCCGTCAGCGTCGCCCTGGGCGATGACGCCCGCGCCCTGAGGGAGCGCTTCGGCGACCGGGTCATGACCTTCGCGGTGCACACCACCGGCTGCGACCGCAGCAGCGCCGAGGATTTCTTCTCCTATTGCGACGTGGTCACCGGCTGCGCCTCCCTGCATGTGCGCCAGCTCGCGAAGGAGAGGGCCCTGCTGCAGGTGGGGGAGAGGGTGCCGGTCTACGCCGCCACCGAGAAGGGCAAGGAGCTGATGGAGATGAAGCTCCGCCAGCTGGGCAAGTCCCCCGCCCGGGGCGACGACGAGGACCCGCCGCGGCCGCTGGTCTAGTCCTCGAGTATGACGTGGGTCCCTGAGCGCAGATAGACCAGGGGGATGCCCTCGGCCCGCAGCCGTGAGCGCAGCTCCTTGTCGTTGGTCACCACGTAAGCGCCCAATTTGCGGGCCAGCTCCATTATGGCCTCGTCGCCGCTGCTCTCGGTGGGGATTATCTCGTACTTGCGGGCGAGGGCGATGGCCGCCTTGGAGTGCTTGGCGCCGCACCTCTTGAGCTCGCCCAGCATGGGCCCGGGGACCACCACGCGGCAGTCCCCCAGAAGTCTGCGCAGCTCGAGGTCCAGGTTAAGCTTGGCCTCGAAGGGCATCAGAAGGGCGTTGGTGTCCAGGACTACGGCGCGCATCTCACTGGATGATGCCGTAGCCGATGAGCCTCCACTTGCCGGAGATGCGGCGGGAGATGGCCACGCGCTGGCCGGCCTCGGCGCAGACCGGGATCTTCAGGCCCACCTGCGCCGAGTCGCCCCGGGCGCTGCTCACCACGCCCACGGTGGTGGCGGTGCCGATGCTCAGCATCAGCGGCTCGTTGGTCTTGATCGATTCGACCCTCATGTCGGCGTTGGTGCCCACCACGCGGTCGAGGAGATGGGCCTCCATCTCGAAGGACTGCGCCACCGGCGGGAGGGTGTCCGGCTTCCCGACCATGCGGCCGGTGAGGGCGTCCGACTTGGTCAGCGACGGGTCCAGCTTGGTCCCGATAGCTATAAGCCCGCCGGAATTGGCCTCCTCTATCCTCTGGCCGCCGGAGAAGAGCGATTCCACCCGGGTGTGGATGGTCTCGTAGCTGACCTTGCCGGCCAGCTCGGTCTTGCGGCCGGGGGCGATCTGCAGCTCGTCGCCCACCCTGAGCCGGCCTTGGATGAGCGAGCCGCCCAGCACGCCGCCGCGCAGGTCCTTGGCGCCGATGCCGGGGTTGTTGATGTCGAAGGAGCGGGCCACGTACATCCGCGGCGGGGCCTCGTCGTCGCGGCTCACCTCGGCCACGATGTGGGCCTCGATGGCCTCGATCAGCTTGTCGATGTTCACATCGTGGTGCGCCGAGACGGGGATGATGGGCGCGTCCTCGGCCACCGTCCCCTTGACGAACTCCTTGATCTCCTTGTAGTTCTCGATGGCCTCGTCGCGGGTGACGAGGTCTATCTTGTTCTGAACGATGATTATCTTCTCGATGCCCACGATGCTGAGGGCCATGAGGTGCTCCTTGGTCTGGGGCTGGGGGCACTTCTCGTTGGCCGCCACCAGCAGCAGGGCGCCGTCCATGAGGGCGGCGCCGGAGAGCATCGTGGCCATCAGCGTCTCGTGGCCGGGGGAGTCCACGAAGGACACCGCCCGCAGGAACTCCGCCTTGCCGCCGCAGGAGCCGCAGTCCTCCTTGGTGGAGTAGCCGGCGGCCCCTTCGCACCGGGGGCAGCGGTAGAACGCCACGTCGGCGTACCCGAGCCTTATGGAGATGCCTCTCTTGATCTCCTCGGAATGCCTGTCGGTCCACTCGCCACTCAGCGCCTTGGTCAGAGTGGTCTTCCCGTGGTCGACGTGGCCGATCATGCCGATGTTGAGCTCGGGTTGCCGCGGTACCTTCATCCGGTCTCCTCAGTGGGGTTGAGGCTGTCCTCGATCGACTTGGCGCCGTATTGGTCCACGCTCATGTTCACCTGCACGATGTCGGAGGAGATCTGGCGGCCGCAGATGGCCTTCCGCCTCCTCTCCCCTCCGTACAGGGGGTGGAACCCTTTGCTCTCCGAGAGCAGGAGCTTCCTGCGGCGGTTGCCGGGCAGGTCGTTCCGCATGGGCGTGCCGCTCTTGTCGCTGCCGCCGGTTATCTTGAGCTTGTAACCAGGCAGGCCGACGAAGATGCCGTCAACTACCTCTCCGATGCTCTTGCCGATGAGCGAGTTGGCATGGTGACCGGACACGGTGACGTTGTGCGACCTGCCGGTCTTGACATCGTTGATGACAGCTTTGAACTCAGCCATATTTAAACACCTGTAAGTACCGCCTTAATGAGGTTGACAATAAATAACTTTTGGTGGTCCAGACTTCGCGGGAGGGAGGGCCAGACATCGCGGCCGCCCTTCACTCGGACTGCTTCTTGCCCTTCTTTTTCCGGGGCGCCGCGGCCTCCTTCTTGGCCGGCTTGGGGGCGGGCTCCTCGACGGCGGCCTTGCGCTCCTCCTCCTTGGCGGCCCTGCGGGCGGCCTTCTCCTCGGCATGGCGCGCCAGGGCGGCCTTGATGCGGTCCTTCAGCGAGGATATCGACTTCACCGGGGAGGGGTCCACGAGGTTCAGGTACGCCAGGTACAGCGAGGTGTAGTCGCCGTACATGATGGACTTGAGGTTCTTCTCCAGGGCGTCCTTGCCGCCGATCTCCACCACCTCCACCTCGAGGCCCTTCTCGCGCAGGGTCTCCAGGGAGGCGTTCATCATATGCCTCAGCATGTCGGGGGCGTCGGTGTCGTAGAGGAATACCGGCAGGCAGGGCTTGTCGTTCCCCCCCTGCATCCAGCCCTCAATCTCGTTGTGGTTGAACTCCGGAATGGTGCCGTGGAAGGCGATCATCTTGGAGTTCTCGTTGAACTGGTTCTTCCAGCGCAGCGCCGATGAGGTCATGTGCGGGTAGGAGTAGATGACGGGTATGCGGTCCTTGAGCCTGAGGGCCAGCAAGCGGGCGGGGTTCTCATCGCCGTCGGATGACATGCTGTCCCTGAACTCCCTCAGGGCCGGCAGGGCGTCGCGGACGGCGCTGCGGCAGGGGGAGACCCCCAGGGACTCCAGTATGTTGGCCTGGCAGCCGAGGATGTGGCCGATGGCGCTGCGGGGCTGCACTCCGGAGGGGAGGCGCGCATGCATGAAGCCGTCCTCGTCGCAGGCCTCCTCCAGGGCCCCGCCGGAGCTGATGCCGATGACATGGCAGCCGGCCTCCCGCGCCTGGGCGTAGAGCTCCAGCGTCTCCTTGGTGTTGCCGGAGTAGCTGGTGACGAGGGCCAGGGTCCCCTCCCCCGCCCAGCTGGGCATCTGCACCCCGCGCACGACGCTGATGGGCACGTCCGCGGAGCCGTAGGAGAAGTCGGCGAGGATGTCGCCGCTGATGGCGGAGCCCCCCATGCCGCATATGACCACCCGGCGGCATTCGTAGGAGATGTCCAAGGGCTCTGAGGTGGAGCGGTCCAGCTGCTCCACGAACGAGCCGATGTGCTCGGCCATGTTCTCCGGGTCCATCATCGGCTCCGTGGTCTCGGTCATGGTATCACATCCCCCAGAAGGGGCTCTCCTTGCGTTTGATGCGCACCAGCTCCTCCAGGGTCATGCGCTCGTCCTCGGTGATGTCCATGGCCTGCAGCTGCTTGGCGGCGGCCTCCCTCAGGTCCACGTAGAGGACGTCCTCGACGTCGGCCTGCCTCCCCACCGTCACCGAGTCCAGCGCCACGGCCACCTCCTCGCCCTGCTTGGCCTCCTTGGCGGCGTCCTCTCCGGAGCGGATGCTCTTGATGCGGCCCACGTCGCGGCCGTCGGCGGTGACCACCTTCTGGCCGGTCCTGATCCTCCCCGCCAGCACGCGGACGCCGACGATGGCCGGCTTGCTGACGCGGAAGACGCAGTTGGGGAGTATCATGAACTTGCCCGGGAAGGAGAACTCCGCCCTCTTCTCCGCCTCCAGCAGGCGCTTCTGCTCGGCCGTCCATTCCTGGAACTCCTCGATGAGGCGGTAGACCACCTGGTTGGAGAACATCTTCATGTCGGCGCTCTTCATCGCCTCCTTGGCGTCCGGCGTGGCGTTGACGTTGAATGCGAGGATGACGCGGTTGAAGACGCTGTTGCTGGCGGAGGCCTCCACCACATCGCGGCGCGATATGTCGCCCACGCCGTATTTGCGTATGGGTATGCCTGCGGCCTTGGCCTCGTAGGCCAACGCCTCCAGGGACCCGATGGCGTCGGCCTTCACGCTCACGCCCTCGTCCTGGACCTCGATGTTGATCTCCGTCTCGGCGTCCAGTTCGGCGAGGGCCTCCCCGCCGTCGCCCTTGATCACCCGCAGCGGGGCGCCGGACACCACCCCCTCCAAGGACTGGCAGGAGAGCTTGACCCCCGCCGCCGCCGACACGGAGTCCACCGAGCGGAAGCGGTCGCGGGGGTCGCGTATCTCGTCCAGGGCCTTGGGCTTGAGGATGGCCTTGACCTTGGTGACTATGGGCTCGTTCCTGGTGCCCAGGGCGACGCGGTCGCCCTTGCGGACCGTCCCGGCGTAGAGTATGACGTCCACCGTCTGGCCCAGGCCGCGCTCCTCCTTGACCTCCAGGATGGTCCCCTTGCCCGGCCCCTCCTCGGCCTCCAGCGCCTCCTCCAGGAAGCGCTGCGCCAGGCCGATGAGCACCAGCAGCAGGTCGGGGACCCCTTCGCCGGTGGCGGCGCTCACCGGCACCATGGCGATGGTCTTGCGGAAGTCGTCGATGCGGTCGTAGCGCTCGGCGAAGAGGCCCTCCTCGGCGAGCTTGGCGATGTTGCGGTAGAGGCGCTGGTTAAGGTCGTCCACCGGCCCTGGATCCTGGGCCCTCTCAGCGAGGACGAAGGGCCGGTTGGTCTCCGAGCGCCACCCCGGTATCACGTCGATCTTGTTGAGGGCGATGATGAACGGGGTCTTGAACTGCTTGAGTATGCGTATCGACTCGATGGTCTGGGGCTTGATGCCCTCCTTCACGTCGATGACCAGGACGGCTAGGTCGGCCAGCGAGCCTCCGCGGGCGCGGAGGGTGATGAAGGAGTGGTGCCCCGGGGTGTCGATGAACAGCAGGCCGGGGACGTTGAAGGACTTGCCCTTCATCAGCGGCCCGCAGACCTCGCGTATGTGCTCTATGGGCACCTCGGTGGCGCCGATGTGCTGGGTTATCAGCCCCGCCTCCCCGGCGGCCACCGATGTGCCCCGCACGCAGTCCAGCAGGCGGGTCTTGCCGTGGTCCACATGACCGAGGACGCTCACTATCGGCTGTCTTGTTCCCATGCTATCGCCCTCCCGGCCCCGCGGGGCCTGCCGCTCACTCGTAGACCCAGGGGTCCACTGCCCGCTGGTAGTCCACCAGCTCCTCGGGGGAGAAGAACAGGCCTATCTCGCGGGCGGCGGACTCCGGGGAGTCCGAGCCGTGGATGATGTTGCGGCCCATGTCCACGGCGAGGTCGCCGCGCATCGTTCCCGGAGCGGCGTCCAGGGGGTTGGTCTTGCCCATCATCTGACGGCAGACCGCCACCGCGTTCTCTCCCTCCCACACCATGGCCAGCACCGGGCCGGACGTTATGTATCCGATCAGCCCGTCGTAGAAGGGCTTGCCCTTGTGCTCCCCGTAGTGGGTCTCGGCGAGGTCGCGGCCTATGGCCATGAACTTCATGGCCACCGGTTTGAGCCCTTTGCGCTCAAGGCGGGAGACTATCTCCCCCATGAGGGAGCGCTGCACCCCGTCCGGCTTGACCATCAGATAGGTCCTCTCCGGGGCCATGCCTCACTCCCCCTTCTTCTCCAAGGACCTCAGGCGGGCCTGCTTCTCGGTGGCGAACTGCTCCGTCCAGGCGGTGGTGCGGGGCACGCGCTTGAGGCTCACCAGGTTCTTGTGGCACTTCTTGGTGCAGAAGTGCATGACGGTACCGTCCTTCTTCACGTACATGGACCCCGAGCCGGGCTCGATGTCCACGCCGCAGAAGGTGCATTTCCTCTTCTCGACCATTCCATTCACCTCAGGCTGAGCTTCCTGGCCTCTCTCGAGGTCTCGCGGAGCATGAGGATGTCGCCCATCCTCACCGGCCCCATGATGTTGCGGGTGATTATCCTTCCCTTGTCCCTTCCGTCGAGGACGCGGACCTTCACCTGGGTCGCTTCGCCGGTCATGCCGGTGCGCCCGATGATCTCCACGACCTCTGAGGGTATGCTAGTGCTGTCGACCATCGATGCCACCTCACTTGTTCAGTGCGGCGATGGCCTTCACAATCTCGTCGTAGAGGGGCTTCCCCTTGCCAAGGTCGGTTATGGCGATGGAGGCGGTGGGCTTCTCCAGGCCGGTGGCGTTGCCGAGCTCGGCCTTGCTGGGCACGTAGGCGTAGGCCACCTTCCTCTCCTCGCAGAGCAGGGGCATGTGCGCCAGGATCTCAGGGGGGTCGACGTCGGCGGCCATGACGACGATGGCGGCATCGCCGCGCTCCACGACCTTGGTCACCTCGTTGCTTCCTTTCTTGATCTTGCCAGTGTCCCGGGCGGCCTCCACCAGATTGTAGGTCTTGTCAGAGAGCTCCTTGGGGGTGTCGTACTTCACGTAGATGGACATTTGGTTCCCTCCTTCCGATGCAAGGCATCGTCATCAGTCATCGGCTCAGAAGAGCGGGATGAAGTGAAGAGGTCCCGCTATAAAAGGATTGTTGATTCCCCCCGAGGGGGGATCGGGTTTGGCCTCAGTCGACGCGCCTGAACGCCTTGGCGGGCGATCCGCAGACCGGGCAGCTGAGGGGGGGCTCGTCGTGGGCGACGTAGCCGCAGACCTTGCAGACGTGCAGGTCCTCGGCGGGCATGTCCTTGCCTCCGGCGACGGCCTCCTTGGCGGCGGAGAACGCCTGCTCGTGGATCTGCTCCACCTTCATCGCGTAGACGAAGCTGCGCTCGGCGGACTTGTGGCCCTCCTCCTGCGCCTTCTCGATGAACCCGGGGTACATGGTGGTGAACTCGTGGGTCTCGCCGGCTATGGCCTCCTCCAGGTTCTTGACCGTGTCCTTCACCGCACCGAGGGTGCGGAAGTGGGCCAGGGCGTGGACGGTCTCGGACTCGGCGGCGGCGCGGAAGTACTTGGCCACCTGCTCGAAGCCCTCCTGGCGGGCCTTCTCTGCGAACGCCAGGTACATGCGGTTGGCCTGGGACTCGCCCGCGAAGGCCTCTTTAAGGTTGTCATTGGTGTCTGCCATCTCGATTCCTCTAGTTCAGATAATTCCCATCGGAAATAACGTTTGCGCAGCTACACGTGGTCCAACCAATCGGCGTAGCGCTCGTCGCGGCCAGTGACCACATCGTGGAAGGCCTGCTGCAGCTGACGGGTGACCTTCCCGGGCACGCCGTCCCCGATGGGGCGGTGGTCTATCATGGTCACCGGGGTTATCTCCGCCGCGGTGCCGGTCATGAACACCTCGTCGGCGGTGTAGGCCTCGAGGCGGGACACCTCCGACTCTATCATCTCGTAGCCCATGTCCCGGGCCAGCTGCATTATGGAGTTGCGGGTTATGCCCTCCAGGATGCTGTCGGTGGTCTTGGGGGTGTAGAGCTTGCCGCGCTTGAGGATGAATATGTTCTCGCCGCTGCACTCCGCCACGTTGCCCTGGGCGTTGAGCATCAGCGCCTCGTTGGCCCCCTGCTTCACCGCCTCCATCTTCGCCAGGCAGGAGGTGACGTAGATGCCGTTGACCTTGGCGCCGGCGGGGGCGGCCATGTTCCAGGGGCGCTTCCAGGAGGAGGTGGCTATCTTGGCGCCCTGCTCCTGTATCTCCTTGCCCAGGTAGGAGCCCATATGGATGGCGGTTATGGTCACGGTCACGGGAACGCCGATGGGGTTCAGCCCCACCCACTCCCCGCCGAGGAAGGCGCAGGGCTTGAGGTAGTCCACCTCCCCGTTGACGCGGACGGTCTCCTTCACCGCTTCGCAGAGCTCCTCCTGGCTGTAAGGCATGTCGAAGGCCATCACCTTCGCGCCCTCCATGAACCTCTTCATGTGGTCCTTGAGGCGGAATATGGCCTTGCCGTCGCTGTTGGGGTAGACCCTGAGGCCCTCGAATATCCCCGTGCCGTAGTTCAGAGCATGGGCCAGCACGTGTACCTGGGCGTCCTTCCAGGCTACGAACTCGCCGTTCATCCATATCTTCTCGGTTGGCTTCAACTGTCCTCCCCCTAGAGCGCGTTGACCGTCTTGATGTAGTGCTCGGGATCGGTCTTCTCGATTATCTCCGCGACCTCGTCGCGGCTGCCGATCAGCCCGCACCATCCCTTGGAGGTCGATATGAGGGCGTAGGCCGACTGCCGCGGCTCGTCGACCATCTCCACGCTGTCGACGTCCTGCAGGCGGCCGAGCCGCTCCATGGCGATCTCGGCCATCTCCCTGCTCAGGACCGAGAGCACGATCCTGGCCATGCCAGGGACCTCGCACTTGCCCACCACTATGGTCTCCACGTTGATGCGCTTGCGGGTGAACTCGCCCATGATCCTCTGCATGACACCGAACTCGTCTTTGACGATCATCGAGATGACTTCCATCTAACAACCTCCTTCGTAAGGGCAGGAGCCGCGGTGGACGTTCACGCCCGCCGCGGTCCTAAGGGTCAACGGGAAAATGTCCTCTTCCCTATTAATCTGTATGTCAACCAGGCAGGGCCTGTCGCTCTCGATCGCCTGCTGCAGCGCCGGGGCGAGGTCCTGGTGCTGGTCGACGCGGATGGCCTCGGCGCCGAAGGACTCCGCCAGCTTGACCATGTCGATCCCGCTGAGGTCCTGGGCGGTGAGGCGGTCGCCGTAGAACAGGCGCTGGTGCTGCTTTATCATCCCCAGGCGGGAGTTGTTGAGCAGCGCTATGGCCACCGGGATCTCCTCCTTGGCGGCGGTGGCCAGCTCCTGGCAGACCATGGTGAAGCTGCCGTCGCCGGCGATGTCCACCACCTTGCGGTCGGGGGCGGCGAACTTGGCGCCGATGGCGGCCGGGAGGCCGAAGCCCATGCAGCCCAGGCCACCGGAGGTGATGAAGCTGCGCTGGTCCTTGATGTCGAGGAAGTGGGCGGCCCACATCTGGCATTGGCCCACCTCGGTGACGATGATGGCGTCGGAGGGGAGCACGGCGTCCAGCTCGCGGATGACCTTGCGGGGGCTGATGGGGTCCTCGCAGACGTCGATGTCGCAGCTGCAGCGCTTGATCATCTCCCCCGAGGTCTGCGACCAGTTGCTGGAGTGCACCTTGAGGTTGATGGCGCCCCGGATGGCGGCCAGCGAGGCCTTGGCCTCGGCGGCGATGCCCAGCGTGGGGCAGACGTTCTTCCCCATCTCGGTGCGGTCTATGTCCACGTGTATGACCTTCATGCGGCAGGAGCCGGGCTCGCCGATGCTGCGGTCGCTGAAGCGGGCGCCCACCGCCAGGAGGACGTCGCAGTTCTCCAGGGCGTAGTTGGCGGCGGCGCGGCCGTGCATGCCGATCATGCCCAGGACCAGGGGGTGCGTCTCGGGGACGGTCCCCTTGCCCATGAGGGTGGTGACGATGGGCGCCGCCAGCTGGTCCGCCAGCGCCAGGGCCTCGGGGCCGGCGCCGGACCAGTTGGCGCCGCCGCCGAGCATGATCAGCGGCCGCTCCGCCTGCATGAGCATCTTGGCGGCGACCGAGACCTGGTCGCTGCTGGGGAGCGGGGGCGTGTCCGGCAGCGGCGTCGGCCTCGGCGGCACGCCGTTCTCGCGGGTGAGGACGTCCTTGGGTATGTCGATGTGCACCGGGCCGCAGCGGCCGGACATGGCGATGCGGAACGCCGAGCGGAAGTCCGTGGCCAGGGTCGAGGGGTCGGTGACGCGGAAGTTGTGCTTGGTGATGGGCATCATCAGGCTGAAGATGTCCGCCTCCTGGAACCCGTCGGAGCCCAGCACGGTGGTGGGGACCTGGCCGGTGATGGCGATGACCGGAGATGAGTCCAGGTAGGCCGTGGCCATGCCGCTGACCAGGTTGGTGGCCCCCGCCCCGGAGGTGGCGATGCACATGCCGGGGGCTTTCTTGACGCGGGCGTAGCCGTCCGCCATGTGGGCAGCTCCCTGCTCATGGCGGACGAGTATGTGCCTGATGTCCGACTGCAGAAGCTCGTCGTAGAGCGGCAGCGTTGCCGCTCCCGGGATGCCGAACATGACATCCAGACCCTCGGACTGCAGAACATCGACTATAATCTCAGATCCTCTGATGATAACACCTCCAAAAGATGAGAGGACCGCCTGGAAGTGGCGGCCCTACATTACTACCAGAGCAGAGCGCACGCTGCCATCGCCGCGAATGAGGACGGGCAGGTCTCTCTGCTTCATCGAACGGGAAAATGATTATGCTCGTATTTTAGCCTTATGTCCCGGAGGCGTGCCCCCGGGGCCTGAGAATCGGTCGGACCAATTAATATATTGTAACGTCATCGCTCTGTCCAGCCCCGTGTAGCGGGGACGGAGGGATGCCGTCTGGAACGAGTCGCGGGAACGGAAGCGACCATACTGCTGCCCACTTTGGATGAGGCGGAGAACATCGGCCCGATGCTGGATGAGCTGAGGCGCCTTTACCCCCAGCATCGTGTCCTGGTGCTCGACGACGCCTCCGAGGACGGGACGCCGGAACTGGTGGCGGAGCGCTCCCTGTCCGACGGCATGGTGTCGATGCTCGCCCGCGACCCCGCCGACCGCGGCCTTTCAGCCAGCATCTTCGACGGCATAAGGCGCTGCGGCACGGAGCGCTTCGTGGTGATGGACTGCGACTTCCAGCATCCGCCGGAGAAGGCGGGGGAGCTGCTCGCCGCCCTGGACTCCAACGACCTGGCCATCGGCGTCCGCACCGACCGCGCCGCCCTCACCCCCTTCCGCAGCTTCTCCTCCCAGGTGGCGCATCTGATCGCCCACAGCTACCTCTGGATCAACGGCCAGCCCACCAGCAGCGACATCATGACCGGCTTCTTCGGCGGCCGGACGGAGACCGTCAGGAGGATAGTGGAGGAGAATGAGGACCGCATGGAGAGGAGGGGCTTCAAGGCGTTGTTCGACCTGCTGAGGTTCTGCCCTCCCGGCATGGCGATAGCCGAGGTGGAGTTCGAGTTCCAGCCCCGCCGCGGCGGCGTGTCGAAGATATCGCCGCTGGTGATCGTCTCCATATTCCGGCAGTGCGGCCGCGGCGGCAGGGCGGCGGCGCGGCTGCTGGAGAGGGCCTTCGGCCTCTGAGCCGGGCTCAGTGCCTCTTGGTGGAGTCTATCCTCTCCCAGACGGCCTGGTCCTCCAGGCCCATCGACACGTAGACCAGGGCGTAGGCTCGGGCGAGCATCTCCAGCATCACCGCCCCGAACAGCAGGTGCGGCCAGGGGCGCTCCTCGCGGATGAAGTCCAGCGCCGCCGTCGCCACCAGGCGGTCGTCCTTCGTCGAGGGCTGGTACTTGTATTTCCGCCTCATGTAGTTCTCGCCGATGTTCACCCTCGCCCTCTGATGGAGGAAGTCCCTGAGGTTGGTGGCGCCCTTGAGGTTGCTGACCGCCTCGGGCACATATACGATGCGGTATCCCTCGCCGAGGAAATGGTGGCCTATCCAGTCCTCGTCGGTGTTGATGTCCTCGGGCATCCGCACCCCGATGTTGCGTATGGCGAAGAGCTCGCACATCTTCGGCGCCGCCGAGGACACGCGGTGGTGCAGGTAGAACATCAGATGGGCGGAGAAGCCGAATAGCCCCTCCACGTCGTTGACCGATGCCAGCCTGCCCACGGCCACGCCCACCTCCGGGTCCTCCAGCGGGCGGAGCAGATGGGCGAAGGCCCCCTCGGACACCAGCGCGTCGGCGTTGAGCTGGATCAGGACATCGCCTCCGGCGCTGGCCATGAACAGGTTGTTGGCGGAGGCCTTGCCCCGGCGCTCCTCCTGCCGGAGGAGCCTGACGCGCGGGTCCTCGGCCGCCATCGCCGAGACGATGGCGTCGGTGGCGTCGGTGGAGCCGCTGGAGACCACTATGACCTCCAGCAGCTCATGCCCCCCCATGTCCTGGGCGAGTATCGCCTCCAGGCAGCGGCGGATGTTGTCCTCCTCGTTGTAGGCGGGAACGCCTACCGACACCTTCGCCATGTGCAGGGGTTAGCGCTAGCGCGCTATTAATCCTTCTTCGCCGGCGGCGGCCGCACAAGCAAATCGATTTATTCCCCCGGAGGGCTCTATGGGACATGAGATCGGACCCTGAGTGCGTGCCCTGCCTGCTGAAAAGGGTGCTCTTCCAGTCACGGCTGGTGGAGGGGGAGGACGGTCAGAGGCCGGTGCAGGCCGCCCTGCGGGAGATGGCCGAGGCCTATGACGGCAGCATGAACTCGGCCAAGATGGCCAGCCGCGTCCATCGCCGGGCCTACCAGGAGCTGGGGGTGGACGACCCCTACCAGGAGCTGAAGGAGAGGTCCGACGCGGTAGCCCTGGAGCTGCTGCCGCAGCTGGAGGCCATGCTCGAGTCCGCGGAGGACCGTCTGGAGACGGCGGTGGTCGGCTCCATCGCCGGCAACGTGATGGACTTCGGCGCCGGTATAGCGCTGGAGCACCCCGATGAGCTGCGCGGGGCCTTCCTCTCGCTCATGGAGCAGGGCCTGGACGTCAGCGACCTCGACGTCCTCGAGTCGAAGCTCGCGGAGGGCGGCACCGTGCTCTACCTCTTCGACAACTGCGGCGAGTCGGTCTTCGACCGGCTGCTCATCAAGGAGATATGGTCGCGGGGCTGCCGCGTGGTCGGCCTGGTGAAGGGGGAGCCGGTGCTCACGGACGTGACCCGCAAGGACGCCGAGCGCGTCGGCCTCGACCTGCTGGTCGACAAGATGGTCGACACGGGCCAGTTCGCCATCGGGGTGGACCTGGAGAGCGCGTCCCCCGACTGCCTGGAGGCCTTCCGCGGCGCGGACGTGGTCATAGCCAAGGGGATGGCCAACTTCGAGGCCCTCTCCGACGAGGACGTCGGCGAGGTCTTCTACCTGATGAGGGCGAAGTGCGAGCCGGTGGCCAAGGCCGCCGGCGTCGCCAAGGACCAGAACGTCGCCGTCTACCGCCCCTCCGGCTCCAGGACCGGCTGAGGCCCCATCCGGAGCAGCCTCAGGGTCAGGTGTATCAGCACGATGTGCACCAGCAGCGACATCGCCAGCGGGGCCAGGACCCACAGGCCGTCCATGGGGAGCACCGCCTCCATCCCGCCGTAGCTGTTGAAGAGCTGGCAGAGCGCCGAGAGGACCGCCGCCGCCAGTATCCAGAACGTCGGCCGCAGGTCCACCAGGGCCAAGGCGCACACCGGCGCCAGAAAGACCATGTAGTAGTCGCCGGTGATCTTGGGGAAGAAGAGGAAGAACGGCATCAGCATCAGCACGCTGCCCCGCAGCGGGTCGATGCCGCGCCTCCATATCAGGTAGAGCATCGCCAAGGTGCCGATGGCGAAGAGGGCCTGCAGCAGCAGGCCGGGGACGGCCAGCCCGGCCTCCTGCAGGAAGCGCCAGAAGCTTATGCCCTCGAATATCCCCTCGTCGCCGGACATCTTCAGGTAGTAGCGGGGGAAGCGCAAGAAGGCCTCGCCGGCGAAGGCCAGCAGCGGCAACGCCACCGTCGCGGCGGCGATGGCGAGGGCGATCAGGGACCTGCGCCTGCCCTCGCGGTCCTGGTAGATGAACGCGAGCGGCAGGAGCACCGCCGAGAAGACCTTCGTCAACGCTCCCAGCGTGGCCGTGATCACCGACAGCCTCCCCCATCCGAGCAGCATCAGGAGCACGGGCACGGCATAGAAGAGCGTCACCGCCGCCTCGTCCTGCACCAGTATCAGCGCCGTGCCCAGGCTTATGGGGTTCAACAGGAAGAGGGAGGTGGCCAGCAGAGCGCCCCTCTCGTCCCGCCGGCGCAGCACCGCGTACATCAGCGCCGCGGTGAGGAACACGTAGAAGCTGAAGAGCAGCGCATAGGCCTCAGGGCTGTTGCCCATGAGCGCCGCCGGTATGAAGGCGTACATAATGAGCGGCGGGCTCTCCGAGTAGAACTCCAGGTAGGGTATCTTCCCCTCCAGAAGGTTGGAGGCGCGGTCCTGGTAATAGCGCACGTCATAGGGCACCGGTATGGGGGAGCCCTCCTCGCCGAAGAATATGTCCTCGCCGAAGCCGGTGGCCACCATGAGCGCGAACAGCGAGGAGTAAACGAGCAGCGCCACCATGAGGAGCGCGGCCACCCGGCGGCCCTCGCTCAATGACCAGAACCGCTCAGCCAAGCGTCCGGCCTTCCGTCGCAACCCCTCAGCATGCCCGTCGTCGCCAGAGACCATGTCCGCAACCCCTCCAGTCCGTTGCATGGCCGCAGCCGGCCATTGCCCGCTAGGCCTTAGGGGTCGAACGGTGCCGCCGTTAATCTAATTATCGTCCCGGGGATGACGCTGGGTCATCTATAAATGGGCAGTAGGGGATTATCGGGCGGTTCCAAGATGTCGGAGGAGATCAGACAAGCGGTGATAATGGTGGGCGGCAAGGGCACCAGGCTCAGGCCGTTGACCGAGAGCACCCCCAAACCGCTGCTCCCGGTGCTGGGCAGGCCCTGCGTCGAGTATGTGATCAGGCGGCTGGCGGAATCGGGCATCAGGGAGGTCATACTGGCCTGCGGGTACCGCTCCGATTCCATCCTGGAAGCCATCGGCGACGGCTCCCGCTACGGACTGCGGGTGGACTTCGCCTATGAGGACGAGCCCGCGGGCACCGCCGGGTCCGTGAAGCTCATCGAGGACCGCCTGGACGACAGCTTCGTCGTGGCCAGCGGGGATGTGCTCGCCGATGTGGACATCGCCGCCATGGTGCGGGAGCACCGGCGCAGCGGCGCGATGGCCACCATGGCCTTGACGAGGGTCGAGGACCCCAGCGAGTTCGGCATCGTCGGCCTTGGACCAGGCGGCGAGGTCGAGCGGTTCCGGGAGAAGCCCTCCCCCGCGGAGGTTTTCTCCGACCTGATAAACGCCGGCATCTACGTCCTGGAGCGGGGGGCGATGGCGCTCGTGCCCGCCGGGGAGATGCACGACTTCTCCAAGGACCTCTTCCCGGAGATGATGAGGCGGGGGGAGAGGATACAGGGGCATGTGCTCAGCGGATTCTGGATGGACATCGGCAGGCCCAGGGACCTGTTGGCGGCCAACCTCAGCATGGCCCGCTCGGGGGGGGAGGTGCACCCGGGCGCCCTGGAGGGCGGCGAGGCCAGGGGCGCATGCCACATCATGCCTGGCGCCTCCCTGCGCCACGCGGTGGTCTCGGACAGCGTGGTGCACCCGGGCGCGGTGCTGGAGGGCTGCCGCGTGGAGCGTTCATTGGTCCTTGAGGACGCCTACATCGGAGAGGGGTCGCTGGTGACCGGCAGCATAGTGGGCAGGGGCGCGGAGCTGTCCGGCGGCGTCTCTCTCGACGACGAGGTGCTCCCCGACGGGGGGGTGCGGGCGTCCGAGCGCGGATGAGCTGACGCGGCCGCCTTCATCGAGGGATGCGAGGAAATAATCTATTAGCCCAAAGTCGATTATGCGGCCGATGGATGACTCCGTCGACCTCAAAGTCGCCATGGCCCACCGCCAGGCCGAGGCCGGCCTGGGCCGGGCCCGTCTGGACGCCGACGCGCGCCGACGCTTGGGCGTGGAGGCGGGCGACAGCATCGAGATCGTTGGAAGGAGGGCCACCGTGGCCAAGGTCTTCCGCGGCCTCCCCGAGGACGAGGGCAAGGGGATACTGAGGATCGACGGGCTCACCCGGACCAACGCCGGCGTGTCCGTGGACGAGACGGTGAAGGTGCGGAGGATCGACCCCCGTCCGGCGGAGAAGGTCGTGCTGGCGCCCAACGTCCCCGCGGGCAAGAAGGTGCGTTTCGGCGAGGGCGCCGACCAGCTTTTCCTCAAGGGCCTGCTCAACAGGCCGGTGCTGCGCGGCAGCGACATCGTGGTGCCCAACATCGCCCTCATGGGGGGCAAGTCCCCGTTCACCGTCATCAACACCGTCCCCAGCGGGGCGGTGATGATATTCCCCGACACCGAGCTGGTGCTGAAGGAGGAGCCGGCGGAGGAGCGCCCCGGAGTGGCCTGGACGACGACCTATGACGACGTCGGAGGCCTGGACGGCGAGCTGAAGAGGGTCCGCGAGATGATCGAGCTGCCCCTCAAGCATCCCCATCTCTTCGAGAGGCTGGGGATATCCCCGCCCAAGGGCGTCCTGCTCTACGGCCCGCCCGGCACCGGCAAGACGCTCATCGCCAAGGCCCTGGCGAACGAGTCCGGCGCCGGCTTCTACTCCATACAGGGGCCGGAGATAATGAGCCGCTACTACGGAGAGAGCGAGGAGAGGCTGCGTCAGGTTTTCCAGCAGGCCGAGGAGGGCGGCCCCAGCATACTCTTCATCGATGAGATAGACTCCATCGCCCCCAACCGCGAGTCGGTGCACGGGGAGGGGGAGAGGAGGGTGGTGGCGCAGCTGCTGACCCTGATGGACGGCCTCGGCGGCCGGGGCGACGTGGTGGTCATCGGGGCCACCAACATGGAGGCCTCCATCGACCCCGCGCTGCGGCGGCCGGGGCGCTTCGACCGCGAGATCGAGATAGGCGTCCCCTCCCGCGCCGGGAGGAGGGAGATACTGGCGATACACACCCGCGGCATGCCGCTGGGCGAGGATGTGGACATCGAGGAGCTGGTGGCGGCCACGCAGGGCTTCGTGGGGGCCGACCTCGCCGCCCTCTGCCGCGAGGCGGCGATGGCCAGCCTCTCGCGGCACATGCCCGGCCTCGGCCTGGACGGATCGCTGCCGGCGCAGACGGTGGAGGAGATGACGGTGGCCATGGAGGACTTCCGTCAGGCTCTCTCGGAGGTAGAGCCGTCGGGCATGCGTGAGGTCATGGTGGAGGTGCCGAAGGTCGGCTGGGACAAGGTAGGCGGCCTGGATGAGCTCCGCCAGGAGCTCATGGAGTTCTTCGTGCCCGCCGAGGAGCCCAAGGCCTTCCAGCGCCTGGGGATACGCGCCGCCAAGGGCATGCTGCTCTACGGCCCGCCCGGCACCGGCAAGACGCTCATCGCCAAGGCCCTGGCGAACGAGTCCGGCGCCAATTTCATATCCGTGAGCGGGCCGGAGCTCGTGAGCAAATGGGTGGGGGAGAGCGAGCGGGCGCTGAGGCATGTGTTCAAGAGGGCCAAGCAGATGGCCCCCTGCATAGTGTTCTTCGATGAGATAGACTCCATCAGCCATGTGCGCGGCGGCGAGGAGCGCTCCGGCGAGAGGCTCCTCAACCAGCTCCTGATATCCCTGGACGGCCTGGAGCCCTTGCGGAACGTGGCGGTGGTGGCCGCCACCAACCGCCCGGACATCATCGACCCCGCCCTGCTGCGGCCGGGGAGGTTCGACAAGCTGGTGCTGGTGCCCGCCCCCGGCCGCGAGGGCAGGCGGAGCATACTGGAGGTGCACAGCGCCGTCATGCCTTTGGGGGAGGACGTGGACCTGGAGGCGCTGGCCTCGATGACCGACGGCTTCGTCGGAGCCGACCTGGAGAACCTCTGCCGCGAGGCGGGCCTGGCGGCCTATCGCGAGGACCCCGGGGCGGAGCTGGTGCAGCAGAGGCACTTCATGGCCGCCGCCAAGATGCTGGCCCCGTCGGCGGACCCGAGGACGGTGGACCGCTACGAGAGGATGGCCAAGGACCTCCGCCGCCGCAAGGCGGCGTGGGGGGACTCGCCGCAGTACCAGTGAGGGCTCATCGATTTATATCGGCCAAAGGGATGCGGGTGTTGCTATGCGCAGGTTCATGACCGAGGTCCTGGGGAAACGCATGATCACCAGCGACGGCTCCATGGTGGGGACCATCGAGGACCTCATCGTCGACGAGGCCAGCGGCGACCTGCTCTTCGTGGTGGTGCTCCCGGACGGTGAGGCGTTGGCCTATTTCGCCACCGACGAGCTCGGCAGGGCGATGATACCATTCAAGGAGATGAGGTCGGTCCGCGACGTGGTGGTCATGGACATCGACTAAGGCAGGCTCTTGGACATGTAGGGGCCGTCGCGCCGGTACCCCTGCATCGCATAGTAGGGCCGCACGCCGACGCCGCTGTTAACCCGCAACCGCATGGCGCCCTCCTCTTCGGCCCTGGCCTCGGCGGCGCGCAGCAGGCGCTGCCCGAAGCCGCGGTGCTGCCATTCGCCCCTGCCGCCCAGCGGCGAGCTGCGGCCGAAGACCTTCAACTCCCTGACGGTGGCCTCGCCGTCGCCGTTGACCCGGAGGCGCACGTAGCCCGCCAGGGAGCCCCCCTGCTCCAGGCTCATGAAGTGCTCCCTGCCTCCTGAAGCGTCGTAAGTCAGCGAGCGCTCCTCCAATTCCGCCGCGGGGTCGTAGCCCCTCCCCTGCTGGCCCACCTCTCGGCAGCGTATGCAGGCGCATTCCCTGCCCGTCCCTTGGAGATGCCGCCTCGCCAGCTCCCTCAGGTCGCCCTTGAGTATGCCCGCGGCGATCTCCGGGGCGGGTATGTCCCTCTGGATGCGCTGTATCCTCGCATAGGGGGGGACCAGCGCCTTCATGTCGGCCACCAGCTCCGTGCCCTCTTCGGTGCCGTAGGGGCGGTAGAGGCCTTCGGCCCACATCCGATGCAGAGGGGTGCCCTCCACCACCAGCGTGGGGTAGATCTTCAGCATGTCGGGCCGGAAAGCGGGGTCGGAGAAGACGCGCTCCATGCTCGCGAGGTCCTTGTCGCGGTCGCTGCCGGGCAGCCCGGGCATGAGGTGGTAGCATACCTTGAGTCCCGCGTCCTTCGCCCTGCGCGTGGCCTGCCGCACCGCCTCCACGCCGTGGCCCCGGTCCATGGCCTCGAGTATGGCGTCATCGAGTATCTGCACCCCCAGCTCGACGCGGGTGGCGCCGAGGCGGAGGGCGCGCTCCACCTGCCCGTCATCGAATATGTCCGGCCTGGTCTCCAGGGTCAGGCCGATGCAGCGGTGGGGGGCCTGCTCGTTGAGGGCGTGGGCCTCCTCCAGGCTTCGGGAGGGGGAGCGGTTCATGGCATCGAAGCAGCCCTTTACGAACCCCTCCTGGTAAGCCGGGTCGCGGGAGCTGAAGGTCCCCCCCATGATTATTAGGTCCACCTTGTCGGTGACGTGCCCTATCCTCTCAAGCTGGTCGAGGCGGTCGCTCACCTGCAGGAAGGGGTCGTAGCGGTTCCGCGCCCCGCGGCGCGCCGCCGGCTCCTTGCCGGTGTAGGACTGCGGCGAGGATGCCTCCACCCCTCCGGGGCAGAAGGCGCAGCGGCCGTGCGGGCAGGGATGGGGGGAGGTCATGACCGCCACCACCGCCACGCCGCTGAGGGTGCGCACCGGCTTGTTCAT
>PUJZ01000004.1 GCA_003550345.1 Methanomassiliicoccaceae archaeon | reverse complement strand
GCAGCAGCTCCTCCCTTATGAGGGCGGGGTCGTCCTCGAAGAAGCGGTAGGCCTCGCAGACAGTGCCCTGAAGCAGCGGCCTGACCTGCTCCTCCTGGATGTAGTTCAGGGGCACGATGATCCCGCGGTCGACCCCTAGGCGGTCCAGCATGACCAGGGACTCACCGAGACGATGGTCGAGCTCCTCCACCGCGAGAAGGGCGAAATCCGCCAAGGAGCAGGCATAGAACAGGGGGGCGAGCCTCTCCGGGTAGCGGAGGGGCTCCATCAGCGTGATCAAGGCACCATCGCGCTTGAGGTCGTAGAAAGCGACGTCCGATACGCTCCCCTTCTTGGCTATGGCGGATGCGTACCCTGGCTGGCCTAGGGAGGCCACATTGAGGCTGGGCATGCGGACCTAGAGGTCCCCTTCCTTCATCAGCTCGAGGCCGCGGTCCAGCAAAGCGCTGATGGCCGCCTCGGTGTCGTCCACGCGGATGAAGAAGATGGCGCCCTCCTGACCGGAGTAGGCGTATCCGTACTCGATGTTGATGCCCTCCTCGCCGAGGACGGCCGCCGCCTCGAAGAGGCCGCCGGGACGGTCCTGCATCGGTATGGCGATGACGTCCGTCTCCTTGACGATCACGCCGCGCTCCTTGAGGCGCTCGAAGGCGCGGTCAGGGTCGCGGACGATGGCGCGGAGGACGCCGAAGCCGCTGGCCTCGGCGATGTTGAACGCGCGTATGTCTATGCCTTCCTCGCTGAGCATCCTCGCTATCTTCGCCAGCCTTCCCGGCTCGTTGTTCACGAACACCGATATCTGTTTGATCACGTGCCTCTGCGGCATCAGAACTCCCTCCTGTCCACGACCCTCTTGGCCTTCCCCTCGAATCGGGGCAGCGAGCCGGGGTCCATAAGCTCCACGTTCACCGAGATGTTCAGGTACTTGCGCATGTCGCTGTCGATCCTCTTCTTGATGGCCATCATGTCGGCCATCTTGTCGCTGAAGTGCTCCGGCCTGAGCTCCGCCTGCACCGTCATGGTGTCGAGGGCGCCCTTGCGGTCGAGTATGATCATGAACTGCTCGCCCACCTCGGGGATGTTCATCAGGGTGTGCTCCACCTGCGAGGGGAAGACGTTGATGCCGCGGATGATGAGCATGTCGTCGCTGCGGCCGCTTATCCTGCCCATGCGCACCGAGCTGCGTCCGCAGGGGCAGACCTCGTCCTCCATGTAGGTGAGGTCGCGGATGCGGTAGCGGACCATGGGCATGGCCTCCTTCTTGATCACCGTTATGACCAGCTCCCCCTCCTGCCCCGGCGGCAGGGGCTCCTCCGTTTCCGGGTCGATGATCTCCACTATCGCCACGTCCCCCCAGATGTGGATGCCGTTGCGCTCCTCGCACTCGGTGAACATGGGGCCGGAGATCTCGGAGGTCCCGTAGATGTCGTAGGCTTCGATGCCGAGGTCCTCCTGGATGTGCCTGCGCATTCCCTCGGACCAGGGCTCGGCGCCCAGTATGGCCTTGCGCAGCTTGGTGTCACGGCGGAAATCGATGCCCAGGCGCTTGGCGACCTCGCCCATGTGTATCATGTACGACGGGGTGCAGGCGATCGCCGTCACGTCCAGGTCCATCATGAGCTCCAGCTGGCGTTCGGTGTTGCCGACGCTGGCCGGGAGCACGGTGGCGCCCACCCGCTCCGCCCCGTAGTGGAGCCCGAGGCCGCCGGTGAACAGCCCGTAGCCGTAGGAGACCTGCACAACATCGCCCCGGCCGATGCCTATCGATGTGAGGGCGCGGGCGAGGCTGTCGGTCCAGAACTCGATGTCGCTCTCGGTGTAGCCGACGAGGGTGGGCTTGCCGGTGGTTCCTGAGGACACATGGTAGCGCACCACCTCCTCGCGGGGGGAGGTGAACATCTTGCATGGATAATTGTCCCTCAGGTCCTGCTTGTACATGAAGGGGAGCCTGCGGATGTCCTCCAGGCTCTGTATGTCGTCAGGGTGAACCCCGTGCTCGTCCATGCGGTCGCGGTAGAAGTTGTTGAAGCTGTAGAGCTTGTAGACCAGTGACTTCAGCTCACGGTACTGGAGGTTCCTGAGCTCCTCGGGGGGCATGCATTCCATGCGGGCGTTCCAATACATCCTGCTTTTCCTCCGGATGCCAAGGTAATCAGAAAGCCTTTATTTAATGATGGACGGCGGGATAACAGGTTTATACCCTCCTGACGATGGATGGCCGTGCACGACCTGGTGGAGAGGGCCGAGCTTCTCATGGAGGAGACGCGGCTCTTCCTGGAGATACTGAGGTCCGACGGGGCGGACAGGCGCCCCGAGGCGATGGCCTTCACCATGGTCCACAACAAGGCGATGATCACCCGGGAGATGCTCCAGATGTACCGGAAACTGTGGAGCAGCGAGCGTTTCGAAGCGGGCATCGACGAGGAGAGGCTGGGCGAGGAGATGTCCGACCGCGCGGTGTACATCAGCAAGATGCTGTTCATCGAGACGCTCAGCGCCATCGAGCACTCCGCCAAGAAGGTCTGCCGGTCCCGGGGGATCTTCGAGGGCGCCCAGCATCCCCGCGGCATATTCGACGCCAGCCGCGACGCCGGCCTCATGGGCCCCGAGAGGAGCAGGCAGTGGCATGACATCATAACCGTGAGGAACCTCGCCGTCCATGACAACGCCATATCCGACCGCTCCAAACGCTGCGTCATCGGCCACCTCACCATATCCATGCGCCCCAACCGCATGATGAAGGGCCCGCTGCACACGTTCATCGAGCTGGCGCGCATCGCCAGCCAGAACTATTACGAGTGGGTCTGCTCCTTGGACGGGGGCCCCTCCCGGCTGGCCAGTGAAGGAAACGACTAAATATGTCCGTAACTTAGCTAGGGACGCTAGGCTAGACCGGGATGCTCGGCGTATCCTTGTATACCGAAACCGTCGATATGCGGAGGTGACAGCGGAGGACGACGTGGCTCGACCCCGGAGGCCCAGTATTGCGACCATGAGGTCCTGTCCAACGGGGCCGGTGGCAGTGGCCGAGTTCGACCGGAGGGTCGCTACCGCCACTCTGATCGCGGAGACCGGGCGAGGCCCTGACGGGAGCAGCCTCACCGCGAACTACCGACGCTCGATGGGTAGCGGGGCTGAGAAGCGGTACGGTCCACCTCCGGGCGAGAGCGCGGCAACCTCCGTGGCCTAGCACTCATCCCTTCCTTATGCATCCGGTTATCTTGTCCTTGGAGAAGTCGAAGAGCGTCCTCTCCTCGGAGCCGTGGTGAATGGTGTAGAGCCTCCCTTTGCGCACCGACCCCACCACGGCGGCCTCCATGCCCACCTCGGCGAAGAGCCCGATCAGGCGCTGCGAGCTCCCCGGGGGGCAGGTGATGGCGAATCCGCACCCCTGATAGGAGACCAGCCATTGGCTGAAATCGACCCCGTCGGGAACCGGTATCTTGGCGAGGTCCACCCTGGCGCCTTTGCCGCTGGTCTCCAGCAGCATGCCCAGTGTGCCCAGGCAGCCGGGGTTGCTCATGTCCTTGGCGGCGCTGGCCAACCTCTCCGCCCCTATGCGCCTCATGAGCGCCACCTGCTCCTGGACGTAGGCGGGGCTCTTGTCGGAGGTGCTGTCCCATGCCAGCGGCAGGTCGGGGGGATAGAAGCCGTTCAGGTCCATGGCGAACACCACGTCGTCTCCCTCTTGCGCGGTGTGGCTGAAGATGACCTCGTCGCAGGGCGCGGTGCCTATTATGGAAACGTCGACGGCGTTGTAGGCGCAGTCCGGGTGGGTGTGCCCGCCGACGACGGGGACGTTGAACTTCCTCACCGCCGTCTCCATGCCCTTGAGGACCTGGATGCAGATGCGGTTGTCCTTTATCGACACTATGTCCACCATGGCAAGCGGCCTTCCGCCCATCGCGGCTATGTCATTGACGTTCACGAGGACCGAGAAGTAGCCCGCATAGAAGGGATTGGTCTTCATCAGCGACTCCATGATGCCGTCGGCGGCGAAGAGCAGGCACTCATCCCCGTGCCGTATGACCGCGGCGTCCTCGCCGGCGGATGCGAGGACATCCTCGAAATCGGCGGTCGGAAGGTATCCGACCACCTCTTCGATCGGGCGCTTGCGGGTGATGCCCGGGAAGTTCCTCACCTTCTCCACGATTCCGTCGACGTCCATGACCCTCGTATTCCATCCTCCGATAAATATATTGTCGGGTCAGAGGAGCCTGCTCTGCCTGGTGTCGAGAACGAGGTGCCTGGAGCGGGTCACCCCGGTGGCGAGGGCCTCGAGGCTGCGCATGTACTCCTCGGCGCTCATCTCCCTCTCGGGCAGATAGGCGGCCTCTTTGGCGCTGAAACGCGACTTGAGCCTCTTGGGCAGCGACGACCTGAGCTCCGCGGCCTCCTCCTCGCTCAATGCCACGCCTTTGATGATGTCCACGCCCGCCTCGCGGAGCTCGGACTCATAGACCGGCCTTCTCAGCAAGGAGTTCAGCAGCTGCAGAGTGCGCAGGTCGGGGTCGGATGCGGACTCCTCCGCGGCCTCCTTGGCCCGGGTGTATATGCTGTCATCGAGCCTCGCCATCGGCACGTAGACCTTGGAAGGGGGGACGTCCTTCTCTTTGACCAGCTGCATGTCCGCCAGCGCCCGCAGGTAGCCGGTTATTATGAGGCGGTGGAGGCGGTGACCCCTTGACTCGAGCTCCTTGGAGAGGGCGCTGATGGACCGGCCGTCCTTGCCCAGAGCATCGAGGACAATCCTTCGGAAATCCTCCTCGAGCTGTATCTTGGCCATTGTATCGAATCTGATAACAGATGTGATAATAAAGATGTTGCCGTCGCTCAGAGCAGTGTCAGCAAGCCATAGGCTATGAGGGTGGTGACCACGGCCACGGGAAGCCCTGCCGCCATGAAGCGCCAGAATTCGATCCTCACCCCCAGCCTCTCCGCCCTCTCCGCCATGATTATGTTCACCGCCGAGGCGATGATGGTGGCGTTGCCGGCGAGGGTCGACACCGCGGCCAGGCTGTACCACATATCGCCGGTTACCGGCATCAGTCCCACGACCAGCAGCACGGCGGGGACGTTGCTGACGAGGTTGGAGAGCAACGCCACCAACACTGCCATGGAGGATCCGCTGCCTGACTCAAGGGGCGTGTTTGTGAACAATCCGACCTCCATCGCTTGCATGAGGCCTGAGTCCACAGCCCCCTGGATCACCACGAAGAGCCCGATGAAGAAGAGCAGTATCGACCAGTCCACGCCCGATGAGATCTCCCTCGGCCTGACGTCCGTGAGGAGAGCGGTGAGAAGGGCGGCGACCGAGCCGGCGATGATCGCTATATGTCCAAGAGGAAGACCGATCGCGTTGCTGGCGGTGAATGCCGCAACGGTGGCGGCGGTCACCAGCAACAGAAGCCTAAGGTTTGAGCCCCTCCGAAGCAGCTGTCCACGAACCCTCCCTTCCACCTCGGCATGGTCGAAGGATGCCATCACACTGGGGTCGGGCGCTTCAAGGCTGCCGCCCAGGAGGTCCTTGCGGAAGATCACCGCCATCATCGCGATCATCACCGTCAGGCAGACGGCGGCGGCGGGGAGGAGCCTGTAGCTGAAGTCGAGAAAGCCGATCCCTGCCTGGGTCGCTATGTAGGCGTTCTGCGGATTGCCCACCACGGTGGCCACCGAACCGATGTTGGCCGCCATCACATGCCCCATCAGAAAGGGGAACGGCTTCAGCCTCAAACGGTAGCAGGTCTCGATTATGACCGGGGTGAGGAGCAGCACCACCGCGTCATTGAGCACCAATGCCGACAGCGATGCCGTGACAACGCAAATGAGGGTGAAGAAGCGCAAAGGCGTGGTGGACCTCCTGACCATCCATTCGCTGATGATGCGGAAGAGGCCGCAGGTCTGAAGGGATGAGACGAGGAGCATCATCCCCAGAAGCAGCATCAGCACCTCAACGTCGATCGAGCGGAGGGCGCCGGAGACGGTGGTCGCCCCCACGATGACCATCAGGGCTGCACCCAGCAAGGCTGCGGTGGACCTCTCCATCCTGATGCGGGGCAGATGCCGGGCAGAGATCAGGAAATAGGTGAGAACGAACACCGCCAAGGCCGTGTGCAGCACATCCATCCCGTTCAGGCATCCGATGTCGAGATATATCTTTTGCGAGGGGGCCTCAGGTCACGGGGACGACGGATTGCCATTAAATATGTCCCCGTTCATTTTTCCCTTGAAGGTGCGGCAACTTGCCTGGAGCTATCCGCAGAGGAGGGCGCGAAGGGGAAGGCGCCAGTACAGACGAGGAGCCCATGAGGGCGATGAGGGACTACGGCAGGCACCCCCTTCCCTACCGGAGGCTCCACCGCTTCCTGCTGAGGCTGTCCGCCAAAGAGATCGGCACCAGGCAGCAGGCGTTGGCGATATTCGCCGTCACCGGGTCGATACTGCTCATCGCTTTGGCAAGCATGTACCAGGGGATCAACGTGATCTTCCCTCACATGTTCTCCCTCCCCGTAATGATGGTGGCTTATTGGTTCCCGCACCGTGGCATAGGCTTCTCTGTGACCATAGCCGCCGGCTACATCGGCCTGTACATGTTCTTCAGCTGGCATTTGGGGACGATAGATTTCGACCAGTGGGTGCCGGTGGTGTCGAGGTCGGCCATATACATCGTCGTCGGCAGCGTCATGACCATGCTCCGCTGGGAGGGGTTCGTGCTCAACCGCATTATCTCGGATGAGGACAAGTTCGTCTTCCTGCGCGACAAGGAGCTGGGCTACTTCTACTACTCGCCTTCGATACACATCGTACTCGGACCAGAGGAGGTGTCGTCTATCTCAATGAAGGGGATGTCGTCGGTCGTCTCCCCGGACCAGAGGAGGGCCTTCCTCATCATGGAGAGCAACGCCCTGGGGGGGCAGGACCAGATGGGCGTCTTCGACGTCGAGACCGTGGACGGCAGGAAAAAGCTCGCTTTCAGCCTATCGCCCATATACGTCGACCAGGATGTCAAAGGGTACCAGGGCATCGCCGAGGACGTCACCGAGCTGAAGATGCATGAGGAGGGCCTCGAGAAGGCGCTCGAGGAGAGGACCGTGCTGCTGGCGGAGCTGCACCACCGGGTCAGGAACAACCTCGCCATGATTGTGGGCATGCTGAACATGCAGATGATGTCCACCGACGACGACACGGTCAAGAGGACCCTCCGGGACGCCGAGTCGCGGATAATGTCTATGTCCTCCATCCACGGCTTCGTCTTCCAGTCGGACGACTTCGTCAAGGTGGACATCCGGTCCAACCTCAAGTGGCTGCTGATGCAGATCCTTGAGGGCCATGAGGTCCGGGACCGGGTTCATCTTGACCTTGACATAGAGCCCGTGCGTCTGGATTACAACAGGACCACCGACCTGTCGATAGTGGCGACCGAGCTGTTCACAAACGCCCTACACCATGCTTTGGCCGAGGACGGCGGAAGGATAAGCGTACGCTTCGAAGAGAGCGCTGACGAGTACCTGCTCGAGGTCACGGACGACGGGCCAGGCCTTCCAGTGGATTTCAGCATCGAGAGGGACGGAAGGTTGGGGCTGAAGGTAGCGAAGCAGACGGTGGAGGAGAAGCTGAGGGGAAGGATCTCGCACTCCTACCGCGACGGGACCGTCTGGACGGTGACATTCCCCAAGGGCGGCTCCTGAACTGCGGGGGCCGGGATAGTACGGTGAACCGTTCGTTACAGCCTTATTGCCATGATTACTTTTTTTTGTCCCCACCATATTGCGAGATGGTGCCTCGGCCATAGGTTCCATTGTCTGGTTGGGTGTGATGATAACAAATATGATAACAATACTGATAACAAATATGGTAATGTTATTCAGGGTTAATGGCTGTTTAGTTTATCATCTCGAGTTCAAAAATTGCTTTATAGGTAGTAGAG
The DNA here is from genome assembly GCA_003550345.1 of Methanomassiliicoccaceae archaeon. Lineage (GTDB taxonomy): Archaea > Thermoplasmatota > Thermoplasmata > Methanomassiliicoccales > Methanomethylophilaceae > PWHV01. The sequence goes on along the minus strand of PUJZ01000004.1, from coordinate 43,196 downwards.
GGAATCATATAGTCCCGTTCACGTTACGGGACTTTCACCGTTCATGATACATGACAAGGGGTGGGAAATAAATGAAAGCGAAGGAAACGATCAAGAAGAACACCCAGATGAAGGGAGGGGAGTCCACAGACCTCACCCTCTTCGTCCGTACCTCTGATGAGGAGCTCAAGAAATGGAACAAGGAGAGGATATACGAGGCCCTGATGCGGGAGACCGACATCAGCGAGGACGCCGCCGCCATCGTCTCCACCGAGGTGGAGAAGATGGTCTCCAAGATGGAGATCGGGTATATCACCGCCCCCCTCATACGTGAGCTGACCAACGCCAAGCTCGTCGAGTACGGCCTGGAGTCCATACGCAAGCAGCACACCCGGCTCGGCGTCCCGCTGTACGATGCTCGCCAGATAATAACGAACCCCAACAAGGAGAACGCCAACGTGCCGCACGGCCCCGAGGCCACCAATCTGACGCTGTCGGAGAACATCAAAAAGGAGTTCGCCCTGCTGGAGGTCTTCAGCCCCGACATCGCCGACGTGCACATGAGCGGCACCATGCATCTGCATGACCTCGGCATGATCGACCGCCCCTATTGCAGCGGGCAGTCCATAGAGTACGTCAAGAAGTTCGGCCTCAACCTCCCCAACGCGCTTTCGATAGCCACCCCCGCCAAGCACCCTGAGGTCCTCATAGAGCAGATAATCAAGTTCTCCGCCGCCCTGCAGGGCCATTTCGCGGGGGCCATTGGCTGGGATGCCTTCAACACCTTCCTCGCACCTTACCTGGTCGACGTTGACGACAAGCGCATGAAGCAGCTCGCTCAGATACTGGTGTACGAGTTCGCCCAACAGGCGGTCGCCCGCGGCGGGCAGTCCATATTCAGCGACATCAACCTTTATTGGGAGACCCCCAAGCACTTCATCGGAGTCCCCGCCATCGGCCCGGGCGGAGAGTTCACCGGCAAGAACTACGAGGACTACGAGGCGGAGAGCAGGCGCTTCCTCAACGCCCTCTTCGACGTGTACATGGAGGGGGACGCCTTGGGAAGGCCGTTCTTCTTCCCCAAGCCGCAGGTCCACATCACCGAGCGCTTCTTCCAGACCGAGGGCCATGAGGAGTTCCTCGTCAAGATCTCCGAGGTCGCGACCGAGAAGGGCAACACCTATTTCGTCTTCGACCGCGGCGACACCGCCAAGATATCGGAGTGCTGCCGCCTCTCCTTCAAGCTCGACGACAAGGACCTGGAAGAGGCCAAGACGCCGTGGAAGATGCGCTTCTCCGCCATGCAGAACTGCACCCTCAACCTCCCCCGCCTTGCCTACATGGCGGAGAGGAACGACGAGAAGCTGTTCGAGAACATCAGCCACCACCTTGAGCTGGCGGCCAAGGCCCATCTGCAGAAGAAGGAGTTCATCGCCCAGCTGATGGACCTCAAGAACTACGGGCCGCTGGCATTGCTGGCCATGGACCTTGACGGAGAGCCGTACTACCGCATAGACAAGTCCACCTTCCTCATAGGCATGGTCGGACTGAACGAGCTGGTCCAGTACCACACCGGCCAGGAGCTCCATCAGTCCAAGGAGGCCTTGAAGTTCGGCCTCAAGGTCATCTCCTACATGAAGAAGGAGGTCGAGAGGCTCGGCGAGGAGTACGGCATCAAGATGCCCTTGGAGCAGACCCCGGCCGAGAGCACCGCCTACCGTTTCGCCAAGCTTGACATGAAGGACTTCCCGCTGCAGGCAAGCTCCGTCGTCAAGGGCAGCAAGGCGAACGGGGAGCTCTACTACACCAACTCCACCTATCTGAACGTCCAATCGGACATCAGCCCCATCGAGAGGACGAAGAAGGAGGGCATGTTCCATCCGCTGATAGAGGCGGGCGCGCTGACCCATGTTTGGCTGGGCGAGTCGAAGCCTCCGGCGGAGAACATCGCCGCCTTCGTGCGCAAGGCGTTCTTCAACACCAACAACGCGCAGATAGCCTTCAGCCCGGAGTTCACATCCTGCCTGGAATGCGGCAAGACGGTGAGGGGCATGAGCGACAGCTGCGGCTTCTGCCAGTCCACCAATGTGGAGGGCATCACCCGCGTCACCGGCTTCTTCTCGAAGATAAGCAGCTGGAACAAGGGCAAGATAGGCGAGCTGCACGACCGTGTCAAGGGCCAGGACATCTGAGTCCGTACAAACGCAGGGGGCTCCCCCCTCTTAACACCTTTTTTCGCCCACGCCTCATATGCGGGGCCCTACGAACTGCCAGACTATCAGGAACAGTATCAGGAAGGCCATCCACATGGTGAAGGTCTGGACCATCCTTTGGCGCTCCTCCTCGTCGGTCTTGGGCTTCAGCTTCTTCACCGCGCTGTCCAGGGCGTCCATGAACATGAAGCCCCCGTCCAACGGCACGGCGGGAAGCGAGTTGGTGAGGCCTATCATGAGGTTCATCCAGAAGACCCAATAGACTATGTTCGCCAGTATCCAGAACAGGTCCCCGTCCAGGGCGCCGCCGGTCGGGAACAGCCAGGTGAGCTCGGACGGCATCGGCGAAAGGCCTATGAAAGGCAGCGCCAGATACCTGAGCGTGTCCATCACGTGACCGCCGAACCCCTCCGATGTCCGGTACGGGTCCTTGAAGAAGCCCAGGATCTCGTCCGGGGTGTTGACGCCCATGCCGGCGAAGCTGCTGGTAACGCCCATGTAGCCCTTGTCCAAGGGCCCGTCGGTGAGCGTCACATCGAAGGGGCCGGCCTCTACCCATTCGCCCCCCGTCCTCTCGAGCGTGAGGACGCTGATGGTCTGGCCCACTTCAGTCCCGTCCATCACCCGGTTGAAGTCGTCCATTCCCCGTATGGTCTCGCCGTCTATCGTCTTGAGGATCATCCCCGGTTCGATGCCCGCCTTGGCCGCAGGCTGATCGGAGGGCGCAGACTCGATCATGACGCCTGAAACCATCTCCAGTACGAAATCGCGGTCGTCCTTCACCAGATTGACGTTTATTCTATCCCCTGGGTCGCTGGCGTTGTAGGAGAAGAAATCCGATATCCCTTCGATCTTCTCATCGTTCATGCCGACGACCACCATGCCCATGCCCATGCCGGACAGGTCGGCGGGGGAGCCGCTGGACACGCTGACGATCACCGGGTTCTCGCCATAGGACGCCTGCACCCCTCCCAGCATCCCCACCGTCAGCAGCAGGGCCAGGCCTACGGCCACGATGAAGTTCGCCGCCGAGCCGACGGCGTAAACGTCGCCCCTGTCCTTCTTGCTGGCCTTGGAGAGGGCCTCCTCGTCCGGCTCGACGAAAGCCCCTATGGGGAAGACCAGGAACAGAAGGCCGGTGGTCTTGATGTTCATCCCGTGCACCCGCGCCAGTATCCCATGCGCCACCTCATGGATGACTATGCAAACGATCAGTGCGATGACGCCGTATCCGATGGGTATGATGGGGTTGAGCCCAGGTATGCCGAGTATGTACTCCGGCCCCAATGCCGCCTCGCGGGGGATGGTGACGATCATCGTCGACTGCCACAGCAGCAGGCCGGTCATGAACGCCATGAGGCCGAAGACAATGAGCTTCGACAGGAAGGCGAATCCGCGCCAGAAGCGCTTGGGGGCCGAGAGCCTCTCCATGGTGGCCTTGCCCGCCTGCGTCTTGACCATTATCGCGGGGCCGTAAGGCACTATGCCCCGCTCCCGGGCCGCTGGGCTTTTGCGTATGTACACCCACGCGCCGATGTAGACGGTGAGGAGAAACAGCAGGGCCGCGGTCACGGGTTCCATCGTGGCACCTGAATCATGTCGGGCAATTAATGGTTTTCATCCGAATCGTCCTCGGAAGAGCGGGACCAGACCTCGTCGCCCATCTCCCCGTAGACGATCTCGTACTCGTCGCGGGTGTCCTCGTCGGCGTTGTCGTCCTTTGCCAGGCGGTCTATGTGCTCCCCCTTCAGGACCCAGTAGTGGATCCTCCACAGCTTCCCCTTCTTAAGGTTCACCTGTTCCTGGGTGGTGCTGAGGATCCCCTCCTCCTCCAGCATGTAGAAGACGTCCCTGTCCTCGGATGTAAGGATGTTGTCGATGACCTCCTTCTCATAACCGAAGAAGCTCATTATGTACTCGGCGAGGTCTTTGATCTCATCCTCGTTCATCCCCTTCTTTCCCAGGGTGTTGTTGAGGGCGGACACTATGCTCTCCATGGTGACAAGGGTCAAGGGTCTAGGCCTCCGGGTCCCGTATGCGCTGCATTCTAATATACTGTCGCCCGGAACCCCCGAGGGCTATCGAAAGATGAGCTCCACGCCGGGGGGGTTCATCTCGACGATTATCCTCCTCGCCCATTGAATCTTCCTTCTCTTGGCCTCCGCGTCCTCCTCGTCATTGACCACCGGGCGGTCGAAATCGAAACCGATCAGCTCGATCCGTTCCGCCCCCAGATGTCTGGCCATGCATACGGCGCGGTCGCCGTCGGTGAATCCTCCGAAGTTCTCGAGAAGGAGGTCGGGGCGCGATTGGGTGGTCATCAGCATCGGCCCGCTGAACAGGTCTATATGGTCCTGTATGAGCTGATGGTTGTCCCCGTGGGCGTGCAGCACGGCGGTGGCCCCCCGGCGGCATAGCTCCGCCTGGTCCTCGACGTCGCCGTCGAGGTCGGTCACAAGCAGTCCCGGTATGACGCCCGCCCGCAGCATTATGCTGGCGGCGGAGCCGGCGCATATCAGGGTCCCCGCCGCCCCTACGAGACTGTCCGGACTGGCCGCGGCGCCCACCACCGTGACGCCCTTGGTCATCAGAGGCCTCAGCTCGTCAGGGTCGAGGATCTCCTTGTTGGCCGCCAATTGGCGGAGGAGCCGGGCGGACGCCTCGTCCTGAGTCCGTGAGTACCCCATCTCCTCGATTATCCTGCTGTAGACCGGCTCCCATTGCTCGAAGTCCATGGCCGTCCCTCATGCCCCCATGGAGGCTGACTGCGTCTCGATCATGTTGTTGAAGGTCGACTGGAGTATCCCGGCTATCACTGCGAAGGTGAAGCCGAGCATCAGCTCCAGTACGATTATGAGCTCGTTGGTGGGGGTGAAGCCGAGGCCCAGCGCGAATATGTCCAGCAGGCCCTGGAGGATGAATGCCAGCGCGAACAGGGTCAGGGCGGCGATGATGAAGCTGTGCCTTATCTGCCTCTTCTCCAGGTAGAGGTCGAAGAACTTGCCGCCCTCATAGCAGAGTATGGCGAATATCCACATCCATATGACGGTCGTGCTGAAGATTATCAGCTGATAGAGCGCGCTGGCCTCGGGCACGTCCAGCGCCGCCCTTATGCCGATCACGAGACCGGATATGAATAGGACGATCGCCACTATGGTGAACGGTATCCTCTGGTTGCCCCGGCGTATGGAGTTCCGCAGAGCGCTGTACCAGAGCCGCATGCGCGGCAGCATCTTATATGCGTATCCCAGTGAATACAGCCCCAGCACCAGCAGAAGGACCCCTCCCATCATCCCGGTGACGTGGCCGATGTTCCCGGTGCTCATCAGGTTGTAGAGGTCGGGTATCATGGCGAAGATGCCCAGCACCACCAGTATCAGTCCGAAGGGAGTTACGAACCTCTTGCGCTTGTCGTCGTCCTGCAGCATCTTCATGAATATGTACAGGGCGCCCTCGACACCGGGGGCCTGCTTAACGAACACCCTCCGCACCGAGTCTATCTTGGCCCTCGATGAGACGATGGGGTAGATGTACTCGTCCTCGGCACCGTCGCTGACCAGTATCACACGGTCGGGCTTGACGGTGTCCAGGACGTACTCCAGCTCCTGCGAGATGATGCTGTCGGAACGGTAGCCGACCTTGGGGTCGCCGCAGATCAGCGCTATCTCCACATCGTAACCGTCCCGCTTCATCTCGTCGTACATGCTGAGGGCGGCGAGTATGGTGTTGACATCGGAATCCTCGGGATCGGCGAGGGCCAGGGAAAGGGCCGCTTTCTCGTTGGCCTCCCTGCCGACCGCGGGGCTGCCGATGTCGGCCTTCTTCCCGAAATCGTCGTCCCGGTCCACAGCGAGGATGAGGGTCTTCTTCATGTGCTCCGTGAAAGTAGACGTGTCCGTATTAATGTATTTTGGCCAGCATCGATGCCGATACAGGCGGAACGAAGGTTTAATTGATGAGAATGGCCTAACTGTGGCTTGATAAAGTGCGGGTGGTCAACTGAAAATCAAATGGCATGGTCATTCCTGCTTCGAAGTGAGGGACGGACTGACGGTGATAACCGACCCTCATGACGGCAAATCGATCGGCATCAGGCCGCCCAGGCTCAAGGCGGACGTGGTCCTCATAAGCCATGACCATTACGACCATAACGCGGTGAGGGTGATAAAAGGGGAGCACGCCGAGCTCCTGGCCAAGGACGGCTCCTTCTGCGTCAACGGCCTGGAGGTGGACGGTTACAGGACCTATCACGATGACTCGGGAGGGTCGAAACGGGGTGGAAACGTCATATACCGTTTCCGATTGGATGACATCGTCTTCTGCCATCTCGGCGATCTAGGCCATACCCTCGACGACGATATCCTGGAAAGCCTCGGCCACGTCGATGTGCTCTTCATCCCCATCGGAGGGGTCACCACCATAAACTCCGAGGAGGCCAAGGAGATCATCGGCCGCATAAGGCCGAGGATAGTCGTCCCGATGCACTACCGCATAAGCGGGCTCGGCCTGGTGCTCGACAACGTGGAGGCCTTCCTCCGGGACATACCTGAGGAGCTCATCTACCGGGTGGGGAACGAGATAGATTTCACCCATGATGACATGGTCGAGGACACGGAGTATTGGATATTCTCCATGTGAGGGCGGCGCGGTCAGAAGAGGTGCAGCGCGTCCTCGAGCCTTCCCAGCTCTATCGGGGTGCTGTTGTCGCCCACCAGGGCCCCTGATGAGTTGGCGACGATGCAGGCGCCCACCATCGCCGATCCGTAGTTCAGCGTGATGGGGGAGAAATCGACGTTCAAGGCCTCGGACAGCTTGGAGATCTCCCCCTCAGTGGCCTTGGGGTGGCATATGCCGCCCTTGTTGGTCACCTTGCAGACCGAACCCACGGTGTCCATGCCCGCGACCCTGAGGCGCACGCATTCGAATCCGAAGAAGTCCTCCAGGGCCTCGACGGTGGCAGGGCGGAGGTTGCGGTTGACCACCGCGCCATGGTCGTTCACGAGTATGTTGTTGCCGGCGGCGTTCAGCCTGTCCTCCAGCTTGAGGACCGGCAGATGCTCCTCCAGCCTGCGGACCTCGGCCGACTCCGCCTGGTTGGTCACCACTATCCCGTTGGAGTTCATCGCCACCAACGAACCTATAACGTGGGAGGATGACATGGTGAGCTTGAGCGCCTCCGTCCCCAGCGACCGCTCGCTGTCCTCCACCAGCGACTGATGGGCGTCGGAGGGCAGAAGCGCCAGGCTGTCGTTGGAGACGCAATAGACGCCCAGGTATGGGTTCCCCCCATAGCTGGAGAGCTTCAACATGGCGGCGGCGCCCTCACTCTCCCGCCAAGGAGACCTCTACCAGGCCGTCCTCGAAGCGGATCGCCTTCACGGTGACCTTCGAAGGGGGCTTCTGTATCCCCCGTGACCATATCCTCTCGTTGAGCGCAGTGTCTATCCAGATGAGCTCGTCGTCCTCCACCTTCATGTGACGGGCCACGTGCTCCCTTATCTCCTTGATCGCACGCTTCGCCCTCTTGCTGCGGGGGACGGTCTTGGTGTCCCTGAGGGGTATGTTCATTATCCTCTCGTTGTCTTCCATCTGAATCCTCACTCCTTGAGGTTGGTCATGCGCCAGCTCCTCCTCTTGGGGTGGCGCAGGAAATTCCTGTTGGTCCTGATCATGACCCAGGCGGGCACTCTGCGGTTCTGCTTGCCTGCCTTCTTCAGCCTGGCCTTCATGGCAGGCGGCTTGTTCCTTGTCATCTCACTTCCTCTCGATCTTGATATCCCGCTGCTGGGGGGTCATCTGCCTGAGAATGTCGCGCAGCATGTTGTCGTTGATCTGGCCCTGAAGGCGGCCGCTCTGGGCCAGCTGTATCAGCTGGTACTCCACGGATTCGGCCACATCGGGATATGCCATGCGCACGTTCGCCAGCCTCTCGCGGGCGTCGACGGTCAGCAGCTGCCTGAGGATGGACTGCTTCTGCTGCTCCCTCTGCTGGGCCGCTTCCTCGGCCTGGGCGCTGCTCTGCTGCTGCCTCTGCATCTCGGCCATCCTCTTCTGCCTTATGGCTTCGATCTCGGAATCGTCCATGGGTATCACACCTAGGCGTTGAGCTCCTCGTAAACCTCTTTGGCGGCGTTGTCGAGGAGGGACATGCCCTGGGGGCTGATGCCGCGGCCCTCCTTCTCCACCGAAGCGAGCAGGCCGGCGGCCTCCAGCTGCATCAGGCATTTCCTGGCTATGTTGCGGCTCCCCTTCACGGCCTTGTTGGGCTTGGCGCCCCTGTCAGCGTATCCGCCGTACTCCTCGGCGAGGCGGGACGAGCCCATGGGGCCCTTCACGTATATCTTCCTCAGGACCGAGGCCGCCCTGGTGTACCACCAGTCGTCCTGGGAGGGGGATTTTTCAGTATGCCTTCCTGTTTTCACGAACTCAGCCCACTCCGGAGGCTCGATGGAATCGATCCCTTTGAGCTTCTCGGCGGTCTTCAGTATCAGTTTCTCAGGAGGGACATCATAGACGGTGACCATATATTCAACCTCTATCAACAGTACCCGAACTAAGGCGTCAGGGAGTATTGCTATCTTGTGTGAATATTGCACCTATATAAAAGGGTTATGCCGAGCCCACGCATTGTGGACAGGCACCAGAAACTTAATCTATGCAGGCGGATAGTTCACCTTGTGAGATTCATCGTCTGCATAAGCGGCGCTTCCGGCAGCGTTTACGGCCTCCGGCTCCTGCAGGAGCTCCCCGGCGAGAAGACATTGGTCATGTCGCCCACAGCCAAGGAGATCATGGAGCACGAGTGCGGCCTCGGCTACGACGAGGTCAAGGCCCTCGCCGACCGTGTTTACGAGGACGACGATCTCAGCGCCCCGGTGGCCTCGGGGAGCAACCGGGTCGACGCCGTGTTCATCGTCCCCTGCAGCATGTCCACCGTGGCCAAGATGTCGCAGGGCATCGCCGACACCCTCATCACCCGGGTGGCCTCGGTGGCTTTGAAGGAGGGCCGCAGGCTCATAATCGTGCCCCGTGAGACCCCCAAGAGCCAGTTCATGCTCGAGAACGAGCTCCGCCTCGCCCGCGCCGGCGTCACCGTGCTGGACGCCAGCCCGGCGTTCTACCACCGGCCCACGGAACTGGGGGAGCTGGTGGACTTCGTGGTCGGGCGCATGCTCGACCAGATGGGCATCGAGCATTCCCTGTACCGCCGCTGGCGGGAGTGAGCTCACTCCAGCAGCATGGCGGGCCTGAGGGGCATGGCCGCCTTGGCCTTGTTCTGCGGGTCGTGGCGCGGTGCGGCGGCGTCATGCAGCTCGACTGACATGCCCAGCTCCGATTCCAAAAAACCCTTTGCGTCCTGGAGCAGGGAGAGCTCATCGATGGGGGCGGAAAGCCTCCGCAGCTCGGCGGCGGAGCGCCGTGCGGTCTCCTGGGCCGCCTTCTTGGCGAACTCCGAGGCGGACTTGCCGTGACGGCGCACCTCCTCGTCCTGCATGGCCCTTTTGGTGAGTGCGGGCACGCTCAGCTCGCCGGCGAGGGCCATCTCCACCGCCATCGACTGCACCCGGTCCTTCCATTCCGGGGAGGTGTAGAGGTGCAGGGTGCGGGCCTTCATGCCGGTGACCCTGACTATCTCGTTCACATCCTCGAGGACGTCGCGCAGGTAGCTCTCGCCCAGCTCGCTCGAGGGGTCGCTGCCCTCGGGCGAGGGGTACGGGGCGGAGGACAGCAGGCCTTCGCCGCCCAGCGACTCCCAGGCCTCCTCGGCCATATGGGGCGTGACCGGGCAGGCCATGCGCAGCCATGCGTCCAAGGCCTTGCCGGCGGTGCGGCGGGAGCGGCCTCCCCGCCGCAGGTACCAGCGGATGTCGTTGGGGATGTCGAAGTAGACCACGTTGGCCATCTGCCGCAGGTCGTAGGACTCCATGTGCCGCCGCGCGTCCTCGATGTGTCGCGACATGCGGGAGAGCATCCAGGAGTCGACGCTCCCCTCCTCGTCCCCGTCGATGGCGTGCAGCTCCTCCATCATCCTTGTAGTCCTCTCCACCCGGTGGCGGTAGGATGTGACTATGTCCTCGTCCCATTCCACGTCCTGGAACGGGGAGGCCACATGAGCGTAGTAGAGGCGCAGCGCGTCGACGCCGAACTTCTCCGCCGCGCCCGGTATGGGCTGCGCCCCGCCCTTGGACTTCGATATCTTGCCCTTCTTCCCTGTTATGTACCAGTTGACGAATATGCCGCGGGGGAGCTTCCCCTCGGGCATTATCGCCTGGTGGTTGAACAGGAAGGCGGGGAAGTGCACCGTCATGTGCTCCTTGCCCCCCAGGTTTAGGTCCAAGGGGTACCAGTAGGATATGTCCTCCCTGATGGCCTCCAGGAGCTCGGCGGGAACGCCGGTGCTGCGGGACACCACGTCGGAACCGCCCCGGCCCAGGATGACGTGGTCGAAGAACTCCTCGCTCATCTGCTCAGGCGATATGGAGCCCTCGTTGGCGTGCATCGATATTATGTAATACACCGGGTAGAGGGTGGAATCGGATATGGCCTCGATGATCCATTCCTCATCGAAGGGGAAGCGGGTGCCGAGCCAATTGCCTTTGCGCACGCAGGCGCGCTCCCGGAACCAGTCCAGGACCGCCTGCACGTTGTGATGGTACTCGGCGGGGAAGATGTCCATCCCCTCGCAGTGTGACTTGGTGCGGGCCGTCAGGTCCGGGTCGCCGTAGTCTATGAACCATTGGTCGTCCACTCGGCGTATCATGACCGTTCCGCCGCAGCGGCATGCGACCTCCTCGGAGAGGTCGCGGAAGAGCTCCGCCTCGCCGGAGGCGAGCATGTCGTCGCGCATGCGCTCCTTCGCCTCCTCCACCCTGAGGCCCTCATAGCCCTTGCACAATGGGTTCATCCGCCCCAGGTGGTGGCCGTCCTTGTAGACCTGCTTCTTCGCCTCCGCCAAGCGGGGGTCGCCGCTGTCCGTTATGCCCATGCGGTCGACCACGTCGGCGGCGGCGCAGGGGCCGTAGCCCTCTATGTCTATTATCGGTATGACCTCGATGTCCGCCGCGGAGGCGTCGAGGCCGTATGATTCCAGCAGCGACGGGTCCTTCTGCAGCCGCTGCAGCGCCACCAGGTCGTCGGGGGCGTCGGACGGGACCGATGTCACCAGCCCGGTGCCCACCTCGGGGTCGCAGAATCCCGCCGGAAGCACGGGTATCTCCCTGCCCACCATGGGGGCGGAGCACATCCTTCCCAGGAGCTCCCTCCCCGCCACCTCTCCCAGCACCTCGACGCCGTCCATCTGGTAGGAGAGCTTGCGGGCCGCGGGGGCGGAGACTATCCAGGTCTCGTCCCCCACCCTCACCCTCCGGTAATCGACATCGGGATTCACCCAGAAGTTGGTCTGACCGAAGACCGTCTCCGGCCTCAGGGTGGCGGCTATCAGCAGCTCGTCGCCGCAGCGGAATTTGAGCAGCGTGTACTCGTTCACCTCGGCGTTTCCCCCTTTGGAGAGGTCGGTCTCCGAGGGGTCCACCGCCACCGGCCCGCAGTCGACGCAGGCCGGAGCGTAATACGGCTTCTGCACCAGCAGCCCGAGCTCCATCAGCTTGCGGAACTGCCATTGTATGAAGCGGTTGTAGTCGGGACGGATGGAGCAGGTGAACCTCCTCCAATCGGCGAGGAAGCCGAACCTCTTCCAATAATCGTTCACATACACGCCGTTGAAGAACTCCACCACCCCCTCGGGGGTCTCCAGGTCCTTCACCCTCTCCTCCGGGCAGCCGTTGCGCATCAGGTAGTCCAAGGTGTCCGGGTCGCGGGCGGCGACACGGTTGGCGAGGCTTATGGCTCCGTTGCCGGTGGCGTGCGTGCCCACCGGGAAGAGCACGTTGTGCCCCTCCATCCGCTTATAGCGGGCGATGGCGTCCACATAGGTGTAACCCCTCATATGGCCCACATGCAGATAGCCCGTGACGCCGGGATAGGCGAAGATGATCATGAACTTGGGGCGGGAGTCCCTCTCCGCCAGATGGAGGCCGGCCTCCTCCCATCTCCTCTGCCACTTCTCCTCTGTCTCCTTGAAACGGGATGCCATAGACGGTCCTCTAGGGGTTCTGAATGCAGAACGGGAATTCTTTATTAGATATTTGTGTAACGCCAAGCTCATACCAGCCATGGGGCGTGAAGGCAAACAGTTATAAATCCGGAACAGAATGGAATATTGTCCCTCCGGCGCCTGGGGGTTTGTCATACAATGTCCTACAAAGTATGACAATTTTTAAATAGTGCATACTGAAATGTCATATTCAGAGCCGCAGAAGGGGGCTCTGTACCGTCGAGTAAGGTGATGCGGATGGACGGCGAACGGATAACGCTCAGGATGGAACCGGAGGACATTCATCTGATGGACGTCTTCCTGGATGAGAACCCTGAGTTCGCTAACCGCTCGCAGCTGATGCGCATCGCGCTCCGAAGCTACATGCGAAGGGATGCACCGGCCGAGGAGGGTGACGGGCTGACCATAAGGCTCGGTGACCGCTACATGCGGGCGCTGAGCTCCCTCAAGGAGAAGGGCTTCGCCCAAAGCGAGGCCCGGGTGGTGGAGCAGATCGTCGAGAGGACGCTCGCTCCCCGCGACACCTTCGAGGAGGCGGCCAAGAACGCCTTCGAAGCCTACGACATGTATTCGGAGATCATGAAGAAGTGAGACGGCGGTAAGGAACGACAGGGCCGACCGGGGAGCAGGGATGCAGGGGCCAAGGCCCCCCCCCGGCGGCCCGAGGAGCGGGAACGAATGAACGAGAAACTCCTGGAAAGGCACCAGAAGGCCCTTGAGGCGCTGAGGAGCTGCGCGGAGATGTACGACGATCCAGTGATCGACCAGCGCATCATCGAGCTCACCCTGGCGTCGAAGAGGCTGATGGAGGCCGCAGAGGAGCTGAGAACGGTCTAGAACAAAGGCCGCGGGAAGGGGCTGGGATGCAACAGGGCCCAAGGGCCCTGGACCCTTCAGCGGCAAGGAGGGGATGCGATGAACGACACGATGGAGAGCGGTTCAACCGACTGGACGATCAACATAGAGCCAAGGGTGGCTGTCGTCGGGGTCGGCGGGGCCGGTTGCAAGGCTGTTGACCACATATACTGGAGCGGATCGGGTTTCGAGACTATCGCCATAAACACCGACCGCGAGGCGCTGCTGGGCACTGGGGCGCACAGGAGGATCTGCCTCTGCCCCAAGGTCACCGGCGGCGAAGGGACCGATGGGGACCATGACCTGGGCAGGTCATGCGCGCTCACCCATGCCGATGAGATCGAGGACGCCGTCAGCGGACATGACATAGTGTTCATCGTCGCTGGCCTGGGCGGGGGGACCGGCACCGGCGCCGCGCCGGTGGTCGCTGAGATATCCCGCCGCCTGGAGATGATAACGTTCGCCATCGCCATCAACCCCTTCTCCTTCGAGGGGAGGAGGAGGCAGGTGGCCAGGGAGGGCCTGCGGCGGCTGAGGGCGGTCGCTCCCCTCACCACCGTGATGGAGAACGACCTGATCATGGAGCAGGCTCCGGACGCCGGCATGAAGGAGGCGTTCTCCATGGCGAACGCCGGGATACACGATTACATAAACAAGAGCAAGAGGAAGGTCACCGAGGCCTTCCTGGAGCACCTCGCCGACCTGGAGATGGAGGTCGGCGACTCTTACAAGGAATGGCCCGCAGTCGTCACCGACACTGTCCGCATGCACTTCCTCTGACCTCCGTACCTTTCGGACGCGGACCGTTCCGGGGGGCTAGGCCCCCCTCTTTTTTCTCCATAATGTTATAGTCCACGCTGCCGATAGGACCAGCATGAGGGTGGGCGTTCTCATCAACCCCATAGCGGGGATGGGAGGGGCGGTGGGCCTCAAGGGCACCGATGGCGAGGAGACGCTGCGCCGTGCGCGCGAGCTCGGCGCCGAGCCGCTTTCAGCCGAGAGGATGAGGCGGGCGCTGAACGCCGCCGACGCTTACGGTTGGGACATCATCGCCGCCCCCGGGGCGATGGGCTCCGACCTGCTGCGGGAGATGAACCTGGACCACCATGACCTGGGCTTCGATTCCGTAGGGGGCCCTGAGGACACCCGGCGGGCCGCGGTGATGATGGAGGGGCTGGCCGACCTCTTGCTCTTCAGCGGCGGGGACGGCACCGCCCGCGACATCATGGATGCGGTGGGCGGAGCGCTGCCCGTCCTCGGCGTGCCCGCGGGCGTGAAGATGCATTCAGCGGTGTTCGCCGCCAGCCCTGAGGCCGCCGGCGAGCTGCTGCGCGCCTTCGCGGAGGGGCGAGTGGGCGAGACGGAGGCGGAGGTCATGGACATCGACGAGGACGCCTTCCGCCTCGGATCGTTGGACGTGAGGCTGCACGGCTACCTTCGAAGCCTCGGCGACGAGACGCTCATGCCCGGCTCGAAGGGCCCGTCCACCGGGGAGGACTGGGAGCAGCGGGAGGAGATTGGGCAGCATGTCGCTGAGAGCATGGCCCCCGGGCTCCTGCACCTCGTCGGCCCAGGGAGCACCGCCAAGGCCTGCATGGAGGCCATGGGGCTGCCGCACTCGATACTGGGCTTCGACGCTGTCATCGATGGGAGGACGGTGGGCAAGGACCTGGGGTCCAAGGAGATGATGGACCTGCTGGACGAGCATGGGCGCTGCGCCATCGTGCTGGGGGTCATCGGCGGTCAGGGATTCTTCCTCGGCAGGGGGAACCAGCAGCTCACCCCGCGGATCATCGAGCGCGCCGGGACCGACAGCCTGATGGTCCTCTGCACCCCGTCCAAGCTCGACCGTGTGCGTGTCCTGCGGGTGGACAGCGGCGACCCCGGCCTGGACCGGGAGCTCCGCGGGCGGCGCCGCGTCATCATCGGCCACCGGCGGGAGAGGATAGTGGAGGTGCTCTGATCAGAGCCCGGACCGCACCCTCTCGTACCCCAGCTGGAATGCCTTGGAGTTGATCTCCTTGAAGCGCTCCGGGACGGTGTCCAGCAGGACCTCCTCCAGGAGCTCGCGCTCGAGGGGGAAGCCCTCCACGCCGGCGACGGCGCCGATGAGGGCGGCGTTGGCCGCCACCGCCTTGCCCGCCTGCACCGCCAGCTCGGTGGCGTTCAGGGTGATGAGGCGGTCGGTGACGCTCCTTATGTTGCCCACGAGCTCGTCCATGTCCGGGTACTGCTCCATGCCCATCGACACCTTCACCGGCACGGAGGGCTGCAGGTTCATAACGATGTGCGTGCCCTCGTTGGCGAGATGAAGCATGCGGTAGGTCTCCACCGGCTCGAAGCCGAGCAGGAGGTCGGCCTGCCCAGAGGCCTCCAGGGGGCTGAGCGCCTCGTCCCCGAAGCGCAGGGTGGAGAGCACGCTCCCGCCCCTCTGCGCCATGCCGTGGACCTCGCTCATTGCCAGCTTGTGACCGGCCCTCATGGCCGCATGGCCCAGCACGCTGGAGGCCAGCAGCACCCCTTGGCCGCCGACTCCGGCGATCTGCACGCAGTACCTCATTCGACCGCCCCCATCGCCCCGCGGGGGCAAACCTTGGCGCAGACCCCGCATCCGATGCAGAGCTCAGCGTCGATCATCACGTTGCCGTCCTCGCGGTAGAACGCGGTGCAGGCGAGCGCCTCCACGCAATGGTGGCATTGCACGCACTTGTCCTGGTCCACGGCGTAGGCCGATATCTCCAGCACCCGGCGCTTCTTCAATTCCAGGGGGCAGGGGCTCTGGGACACGATCACCGCCACACCGTCATGGGCCAGGGCCTCCTTCATCGCCTTGTGGGTCGCCTTGACGTCGAGCGGGTCCACCGTCACCACATGCTCCACCCCGCACGCCCTCACCAACGGCTCGATGGGCAGGGGGTTGGTCTCCCTGCCGCCATGGCTTCGGCCGGTGCCCGGATGGGGCTGGTGGCCGGTCATGGCAGTGGTGCGGTTGTCGACGATGACGAGGACGAACTCATGGTCGTTGAAGGTGGCGTTCATGAGCGGCGGCACGCCGGTGTGGAAGAAGGTGGAGTCGCCGATGAACGCCACCACCTTCTGCTCGTTGACGGCGGCGAAGCCGCAGGCGGCGCCCACCGATCCGCCCATGCAGAGGAGGAAGTCTGCGCATTGGAAGGGCGGCTGCATTCCCAGGGTGTAGCATCCGATGTCCGACGAGTAGATGGCGCCCTCCTTGCCCACCGCCTTCTTCGCCGCGTAGTAGGTGCCGCGGTGCGGGCAGCCGGCGCATAGCGTCGGCGGCCGGCTCGGCAGGGCCATCTCCGGCGGCCGCAGCGGCGGGGGACCGATGCGCACCGGAACGGCGCCGTTGCGCGATATCACATCGGGGTCGTACTCGAAGGCCCGCGGCAGATGGCCGGTCCTCTTGCCGAAGACCGGCGTCCCGATCCCGTGCTGGCGGGCGACCCTCAGCACCTGGTCCTCGAGGAAGGGCTCCAGCTCCTCCACCACCATGACCATGTCCTTGCCCCGTATGAAGTCCGCCACCCTCCTCTCCGGGAAGGGGGCGCTCATGCCCAGCTTGAGGATGGAGACGTCCTCCATCCATTCCTTGGCGTAGGTGTAGGCGACGCCGGCGGTGACGATCCCCACCTGGCCGTCGCCCTCCACCCGGTTCAGGGGCGAGTCCTCGGCGATGCACAGGGCGGCCTGGAGGCGCTCGAGCTGCTTGACGCGGTTCATCCGCGCCACCGCCGGCACGTTCACGTAGCGCATCGGGTCCTTCACGAAGGCTCCCTTGCCCGGCTCCGCCTCCCGCGGCATGAGCTCGATGACGCCGCGGGCGTGGTTCACGCGGGTGGTGGTGCGGAAGAGCACCGGCGCGCCCAGCTGCTCCGAGACCTTGTATGCCTCTTTGATCATCTCCTTGGCCTCGGCAGGGGTCGAGGGCTCGAACATCGGCAACAGCGACAGCAGGGAGTAGTAGCGGTTGTCCTGCTCGTTCTGCGAGCTGTGGGCGGAGGGGTCGTCGGCGGTGAGTATCACCATGCCGCCGTCCACGCCAGTGGCGGCGAGGGTCATGAGCGCGTCGGCGGCGACGTTGACGCCGACGTGCTTCATGAACGCCAGCGACCTGACGCCCGATGCGGCCGCGGCGGCGGCCGCCTCCATCGCCACCTTCTCATTGGTGGAGAACTCGAAATACATGCCCGCCTTGTGGGCTATCTTCTGCAGGTTGTTGCCTATCTCCGAGGACGGCGTCCCTGGATAGGTGGATGCGAAGGCCACGCCGGCCTCGATGCAACCGCGGACGATGGCCTCGTTGCCGAGAGCCAGCAGACTGCCTGAATCGTTCAAGAGCTTGTCCAAATCAATTCCTCCCTGCGAGCGTCCAGGCCGGCTGAGCGGCGGCCCTGCCAACGATTCGCATCGTAGGGTAAAGCGGATTATTGTTTTAATCGTTTACGACAGGAGGGAGGAGCAATGTTTATCACGGGCGAAGCTCTAGACGGGGAGGGAGCCCATGGCCAAGACTTTCCATTACCTGAGGGTGCGGGTGCTCTGCAACGCCACCGAGGACGAGGACCTGCTGGCGGAGATCATGGAGGAGCTCTGCGGCGAGGACCGGGTGGAGTACACCGAGAGCGAGGGGCATCACGGCAACCCGCTGCTGATGTTCGAGGCGGAGCTGAAGAGCGCCAAAGAGCATCGGGAGCTCTTCCGTAAGCTCGGGCCCGAGGCCGCGGAGGCGGTTATCGCCGAGCTCGATGAGCGGATGGACGATGATAACGGCATCTTCCTGCGCTTCGACAAGCAGGCTGCCGTGCAGGGGCGCTGGGAGCTGGCGCGGCACGGGGATGTGTTCATGGTCAGCGGCAAGGTGGAGACGCACCCCGTGGACAGGAAGGAGGCGATGCTAAAGGCGCGCCTGTTCCTGCAGGCCCTTTTCAGCGAAGATAAACTTGATTAATCAGAACGCTTTGTTCGGCCAACCGCGGGGGTAGCCAAGCCTGGCCAACGGCGCAGGACTTAGGATCCTGTCCTTAGTGGTCCGAGGGTTCGAATCCCTTCCCCCGCACCATCGCCCTCTACAGCTCTCCGATCGGCGCACGGTGCGCCATATGGGATGGAAAGGAGGGAAGAAGCCGGCATCGGCTCATGACAGCAGGCTGATGATGGCCACGATGAGGGTTATGACCCCTATTATGACCTGGCCTGATGACAGCCATAGTGCGAACTTCTCCAGCGCGTTCCCCACCCCCGGTATCATGGGCAGCATCTCGATGAGTAGCACCAGACCTGCGACGATCAGCATCACGTTCAGGATCGACACCGAGCTGAGGATCCCCACGATGCCCATGATCAGGGCGATGGCGCCTATGATCGCCTTGAATCCGGTCAGGAACTGCCCTATACCCTCGAGGTATCGCCCCAAGCCCGGCACCACTGACATCACGCCGGTGAGCAGCACCAGGCCCGCCAGTATTGCAACGATCTCTGACCACATGCTGTTCAGATGAAGTTGCCCGTTATTTAAGACATCCGACCCGTCTCGGCCATGACGACATGGCCCCGGCCTGCTGCCTCATGTGATCAATGAAAGGACGCCCACCACGAGGGTCAGTACCCCTACGCCCCCTGGGCGGTGTACAGCTTCTTGACGAAATCGTCTAGCCACCTGCCGATGGAGGGTATGCTCTCCAGATAGTCGGTTAGCAGCATTAGGCCGGCGATAATCAGCATCAGGTTCAGGAGGTTGAAGGCCTCGATGGCGCCCATGAGGCCCAGAACGAAGGCTATCACGCCTATCACCGCTTTGAAGCGGGAGAGCATGAGGCCTATCCTGTCTAGCAGATTGCCCAGGGATGGCACGATGTGCATGAACCCCGTGAGCAGGACCAGCCCTGCGAGTATGGCGAACAACGGGCCGAGCATGTTCTGCCATCGATGCGCTGGGATATACGGTTTCCGCTACTCCCGGGAGGCCGCTCAATTATCGGAGCGTTCCATTGAATCCCATATGTTGGAGACCCTCTCCCGCAGACAGGGATGGTAGCCGAGACGGCGCCTCAGGCCGGCCGCCGCCCTTGCCGCCCAGGTCATGGGGGCGGGGCCGCTGCTCAAGGCGGCCGTCGCCGCCGCTGCGGGGTCCTTGGCCCCGTGCAGGCGGACCATGGCCGCAGCGGCCCAGGCGTCGGCCTGAAGCTCGTCCTGCGCCAACCATCCCTTCGCAAGAAGCAGGACCCCCATGAAGGCCGTGACATAGGCGGCCGTCAACGTCAACGAGGCCAGGTAAAGTCCCGTCCCGACCAGGCCCATGGACCACCCGATCGAGGCCGCAGCATAGGCCGATGCGACCGGCAGGGCGGGCCAGCGCAACCAGCGGGTGTTCTGCGGATTCACCATATGGGCCTCCTCGTGGAGCATTATGAAGAGCAGCGCCTCATCCTCGAGCCGCAGGGAATGCCTGTCGATGATGATGATGTTCCAGAACGCCTTGGGCCGCATCCAAGCCGATATATATAATCTCCTTCCGGAGGCCACGCTGCCCCTTCTTTTCGCATCGGCGAACAGCATCGCCGCCCTATGCTCTTCCCCCTGCGGAGCGGCCATCTCGGACGTCATGAACAGCATCCGCAGAGATGCCTTTGCGCCATTGATAACTGATTCGCCTCCGCATCCCTTCCGATGCGGTCATTGTCCAGACATGTACCCGAGTAAGGGGGGTCTCGTCTGCTTTCCCTTCTCTTGACTGGCCGACGTATTTTCTTTCGTTTTTTGCCGTAGTTCTTTATATTTAAAACCCATAGTTCCAAACCAATATTCGTTCAACGCAAATATTATAAAAAAGATAAATGAATGAAATCTTACGTCGAAAGACGTAATGATATCACGAGGAGGATGCGTTTGAAGGCGATTGTTGTGGGGAGCGGATTCGGCGGCCTGGCGGCCGCCGCCTTGCTGGCGCAGAAGGGCGCGGAGGTCAAGGTCTTCGAGAAGAACGAGATGCCAGGCGGAAGGGCCAGCGTCCATTCGGACAAAGGCTACACCTTCGACATGGGGCCGTCCTGGTACCTCATGCCTGACATATTCGAGGACTTCTTCTCGCGGTTCGGGAAGACACCGGAGGACTTCTTCGAGCTCAAGCAGCTCGACCCCTCGTACCGGATATACTTCGGCGACAAGGGCAGCGTCGACATACGCAAGGACATCGAGGAGAACTACCGGCTCTTCGACAGCTTCGAGGAGAACGGCGCCGAGAAGCTCGAGGCATATCTGCGCTCCGCCGAGGAGAAGTACAACCTGGCGGTGAACGAGCTTCTGTACAAGGACTACGAGAAGCTCGGGGACATGTTCGACCGCCGACTTCTGAAGGAAGGGCGCAAGCTGAAGATCCTCCAGGACATGGAGTCCTTCGTCAGCAAATATTTCAGCAGCCAGGAGGCCAAGAGGGTGGTGCAGTACTCCATCGGTTTCCTCGGCGGAGCCCCGGGCAACACCCCGGCCTTCTACCATATGATGTCGCACATCGACATCACCATGGGGGTTTTCTACCCCGAAGGCGGGATGAGGAAGGTGGCTGACTCCATATACCGCCTGGCGATGGACCATGGGGCGGAATTCTCATTCAACGAGCCCGTGGAGGAGGTGCTCTTCGAAGGCGGCAAGGCGGTGGGTGTGAGGACCTCGTCCGGCGAGCACCATTCCGACCTGGTGATCGTGAACGCCGACTACGCCCACTCCGAGCTGGACCTGGTGCCTGAGGGCCTCAGGACCTATGGCAAGAGGTATTGGGACAAGCGCGTCCTGGCGCCATCGGCGATGGTGGCCTACGTGGGCGTGAACAAGAGGTTCGACGCCTTCGACCATCACACCCTCTTCCTCGATGAGGACTGGGAGGACGGCTTCGAGACGCTGTTCAACCCCAAGAAGGCGGCCTGGCCGGAGAGCCCGTCCTATTACGTCAACGTGCCTTCGCGCACGGACACCACCGCGGCCCCCGAGGGCTGCGACACCCTGTTCATACTGATACCCCTGGCCCCCGGGCTGGAGGACACCGAGGAGCGGAGGGAGGCCTTCCTGGAGAAGATACTCGATGACCTGGCGGAGAAGATCGGCGAGGACATACGGCCGTACATCGAGACGAAGAGGATATTCGCGCTCGAGGACTTCAGGGAGCGTTATAACGCCCTTCGGGGGACATCGTTGGGCCTGGCCCACACCCTGAGGCAGACCGCGGTCTGGCGGCCTTCGCACCGCAGCAAGAAGGCCGACAACCTCTACTACACCGGCGGCTACACCCACCCCGGCATCGGTGTGCCCATGGTCCTGATAGCGTCCATAATCGTCGCCGACATGATAGCGGAGGAGCACTGGAGATAGGAGGAGAACGCTTGTACGAGGAGACCCACAAGAGGATTTTCCAGGAGGGCAGCACCACCTACTTCAACAGCACCCTCCTTTTCCCAGAGCACACCAGGAAGGACATCTCCCTGCTCTATTCCTTCGTCCGCGTCGCCGACGACTACGTGGACAGCGCCCCCCAGAGGGCCGAGGAGTTCGAGTCCTTCCGCGAGCGCTACCATGAGGCTTTGAAAGGCGTCAGCAGCGGGGACGTGGTGATCGACGGCTTCGTGGACCTGATGGAGAGGAAGTCCATCGACCAAGCCTGGGTGGATGCGTTCCTGAAGTCCATGGCCATGGACATCCACATCCGCGAGTACCGCAACGCTGAGGAGCTGGACGAATACCTCTACGGCTCCTCGGAGGTGATCGGCCTGATGATGGCGAAGGTGATGGGCCTGCCGGAGGAGTCCTATGGCTCCGCCCGCATGCTGGGCAAGGCCATGCAGTACATCAACTTCATCCGCGACATAGATGAGGACCTCGCATTGGGGAGGTCCTATTTCCCCCGGGACGAGCTGGACGCCCACGGCCTCAAGGACCTCAGCGAGGAGAGCGCCCGCGCCGCCCCCGAGGGCTTCAAGGCCTTCCTCAGGGCGCAGATCAAGCGCTACTCGCAATGGCAGGCGGAGGCGGAGGCGGGCTTCCATCACATACCCTTCCGCTACCTGGTGCCCATCAAGACCGCGTCCAACATGTACTCCTGGACGGCACAGGAGATAATGGATGACCCCTTCATAGTCTACAGGAGCAAGGTCAAGCCGACCAAGCTGCGCATCCTGCGCCACGGCCTGCTCGTGATGCTCTTCGTGTTCACCTTCGGCCCCTCCTCGCTGTCTCTGCTCGAAGAGGGCGATCTCAGGATGAGATGAGCGGAATTCGGGATTTCCTGTCATTCGTTCTCACGGTGTCCCGTTTCCGTTTCTGGATTTACACCGGCGGGACCTACGTGGTAGGTTACGCGCTGGGCATGGAGAGCATCGACGCCTTCTACGAGCTCCCCTATTACATCTACCTGATCTACTTCTTCTTCCTGGCCAACGTCTTCATATACGGAGTCAACGACCTGATGGACGAGGAGACCGACGCCCTCAACCCCAAGAAGGCGGACAAGGAGGCGCTGCTCATGGACTCCGACCGCGGACGCCTCATCCTCGCCCTGGCGGGCGTGGGCGCCATAAGCGCCGTCCTCATGCTCACTCAGACCATGACGGAGGCCGCGGTGTTCCTGGTCTTCCTCTTCCTCTCGTTCTTCTACAGCGCTCCCCCGCTCCGCTTCAAGAGGGTCCCGGTGCTCGACTTCTCGTCCAACATGCTCTATGTGATGCCGGGCGTCTTCGGCTACCTCCTCGCCTCGGGGGCGCTGCCCCCAATGGCGCTGCTGGTGGCGGGCTTCTGCCACATAGCGGCGATGCATCTGTTCTCGGCGATACCGGACATCGAGTACGACCGCGCCGCGGGGATCACCACCTCGGCGGTGCTCTTCGGCCGCCGGGCCTCCTTGGCGATATGCCTGGTCTTCTGGTCCGGACTTGCTTTCCTCGCCGTTCACCTCAGCGGCGCGCATCCCCTCTCCTTCCTCGCCCTCGTCTATCCTGCCGTGCCCCTGTCGCTGCTTCTGCGCCAGGAGCTGGAGATCGAGCGCGTGTACTGGTACCTGCCCTACATCAACACCTCCCTGGGCGGGCTGCTATTCCTGGCGCTCACCATCTCCAAATCCCCCCTGGTCTGACGGTGGCGATACATTTTTTAGCCTGAACGGCCAAACAGGACCCGGGCATCTGACCCGCGGTGATGGCCATGGGACCTGGGGACAAGGATTCCGACCGTTTCCTCCAAGAGAGGAGGTCGTTGGTGCGCTGGTTGAAGGAGCGGGGGTATCTCAGCTCGGACGCGGTCGCCAATGCGGTCCTCAAGGTGCCCCGGGAGGAGTTCGTCCCTCGCGCTTACAGGGACCACAGCTATGCCGAGACCCCCCTGCCGATACCGGGGGCCAACGCCACCATATCCTGCGTCCACACCTATTGCCTCTATTACGAGGCCCTGGAGCTGTCGCCGGGGGAACGATTCCTGGAGATCGGCCTCGGATCGGGTTACGGGGCGGCCCTCGCCCGCGAGCTCGTCGGCGCGGATGGGAGCGTGGTGAGCGTCGAGCTGGACGAAGAGACGTTCCAGTTCGGCAAGGACAACCTGGAGCGGACCGGCTACGGCGATGTGGTCGCTGTGCTCGACGACGGCTCAGGCGGCCATCGTGACCTTGCGCCCTATGACAAGATAGCGGTCACCGCCGCCTGCCCGGGGGAGCCGACGGAGATGCTGTCCCAGCTTTCCCATCCCGGAAAGATCGTCTACCCCGCCGGCGGGGACGCCTACCAGTACCTCATGCTGACCGAGCTTGATGAGAAGGGGGAGAAGTCCTCGCGGTGCCTGACCACCGTGGTCTATGTGCCGCTGCGCGGCAGGCACGGCAAGCGGCCATAGCTCAGAGCAGCGACCGGGCCCATCCCCTGATCTCGTCCCAGTCCCGCATGTCGCAGGGGCGGGAGACATCGAAGCCCGCGCCGGTCAGCGCATCCTTGATGCCCATCTTGGTCAGGACCGCGGTCACCACCTTGCCGTACTTGGAGAAATCGAAGACGCCGCCGAAAACGGCCGCCGCCGACGGGTCTATGCCCCGTTCCGATGCGGGGCCTTCCACATACTTGGACAATTGCTCCTCCCTCTTCTCCGGCTCGAAATAAGGTTCGGAGCCTACAGCGAAGACGGCGGTCCTCGTCCTGCTGAGCTCGTCCGCCCTCTTCTCCAGGAACTTCCTCGCCCCTTTTATCCAATTGAAGGCGATGATGCCGCTACCCAGTATCACCAGGTCATAGCCGGAAAGGTCGCCCTTGTATCCCTTCCGGAGGTCGGCCAGGTCCGCCTCATGGCCCTCTTCCCTTATGGTCTTGGCCATCTCCGCCGCCACCTCGCCGGTGGCTCCGTACTTGCTGGCATATGCGACTAGCACCTTCATCTACGCACCTTTCCGTATGTATCCCATGACCAGGGTATAAAGCCTGCCCGTCATCGGTTCCCGGGGGCGTTCCTCATGGAATAGTTACCATATACGCGCCCCTTGTGCCTCATGGTGTTCTCCGCCTCCACCCTGAAGCCGTTCCTCTCATAGAAGCGGACTGCGTCCCGCTTCCTGATGTTGACGTCTATCACCACCTTGCCATGCCGGTCCATGATCCAGCGGAGCATCTGGGACCCCACCCCTTGGCCGCGGAATTCCTCCCTCACCGTGAGCGCCAAGGGATAGTACTCGTCATCGCCGATGTCCCTGCTGACCGCCTTCGCCATGCGCATGCCGATGCGCACGCTCCGCAGCAGCCAGGGCAGGCCGAGGGCCCTGCCCCATTCCGCGGCCTTGCGGTCCGCCACCTCCTTCTCACGGCCGAGGGAACCGACGAGCACGCCCGCCAGCTCATCTCCGATCATAGCCACGGTTATGTTCTCGGCGCTCCAGGGGCTGCTGCCGATGGACATCAGCGTTTTGAACCTCTCCACCGCCTTCTCCCTCCCGCCCATGACCAGGGATGTCATCTCAGGGTCGGCCTCGAATATCAATGAGGCGACCATGTCGGCGTCGTGCCTGTCCGGGTCGTAGGGTACCATTGCAAGCTCCATCTTGTCACCTACCTTCTCTTTCAAACTCGTAAAGGCAAGCGGCCGCATCGGCCGGGGGCATTCCACACCATGAAGCCGTTCAAGCTCGCAGCATGCAAGCGTGATGGCGTATATCTTTATAAATATTGAACTAATTATAGTATTCTATACGGGTGCCGTGCTATGACCGTTCCAGCGCTGCCATCCCTCAAAGAACGCGGCGCTGTCTCGCCGGTCATAGGCGTGGTCCTGATGGTCGCGGTCACCGTGCTGATATCCGGAGTGCTCCTCGTCCTGGTGCTCAACCTGATGGAGCCTGACGACGTCAGCCCCTCAGGCGTCATGGACGTCAGTCCGACGGGCGAGGACAGCTACGGCCTCTCTGTCATTGCGATGACCTTTTCCATCGACAGCACCAAGGTCAAGCTGAGCGTCAACGGCATCGAGCCGCCGGGCAGCGTGAGCAGCTACACCGTCGCGAACCCCTTCACCCATGGCCTGTTCAGCTACAGCATCCAGGGCCAGCAGCAGCCGGCCACGATCGGCACCGGGAGCGGGTTCCTTCTGACCCTGGACCAGTCCCTGAGGGGAGAGACCGTCCGGGTCACGATGATGACGATCAGCGGGGCCGTGATAGCGGATGTGGCCTTCATAGCCTTGGGGGAGCCCCCGCTCTCCACCATACCGATGGGCAACGCCGAGTTCAGCGACGGAAGTCCTGCCGATTTCCCCCTCCAGTTCGTGAGGGGGGACGGTGATTACGTCACCGTGCCCCAGTCCGACATCGGGACCATCGATGAGAGCGTGCAGAAGGTGATCGTGAACGCCACGGTCACCCTCGGCCTTCCTCCGTCGGAGCAGGCGAGATGGGCGAGCATCGTCAATTTGAACGGGAACGACGGCATCCGTCTTCAGCTATCGGGCGTTATGGTCGATGAGGTCCTTGTCAACGACAATTTCGAATTCGGGACTTCCGGGGGCTTCGTCCGTTCCGACGCCATAAGGGAGGGCGTGGAGTACACGGTCAGAGGGGAGGTCGACATCGCCGAGGGGAAGGTCAGGATATTCGTCAACAACACCCACGGAGTCATGGTCATGCACGGGGAGAGGGACAGCGGAGCACCCGAGGCCCTCGGGGACTGGCACCTAGGCGCTTTCAACCAGTTCGGCCAGCAGCAGTACAGCCGTCACTTCGACGGCGAGATAAGCAGGGTCGCAATCGAGATCGTCTGAAAGGAAAAGTAAGTTGGGGGGCGTGCCCCCGGTTTCAGTATTCCTCGCACTTCCTCTCGAAGTACTTGGTGGGGTGATCGCATGAGGGGCATTTCTCCGGAGGCGTGCCGCCCTTGTGGATGTAGCCGCACTTGCGGCACTCCCACTCCACCTCTTGGCTCTTCTTCCACACCGTGCCGCCCTTGACCTCGGCGAGGAGCTTCTCGAACCTCTCGCGGTGATGGCTCTCCGCATGGCCGATGGCCTTCAGCCTGTCGGCCACCTCCTGCAGGCCCTCCTCCTCGGCCACCTTGGCGAACTCGGGGTACATCACGCTGTTCTCGTAGTCCTCCCCGTCGATCGAGGCCTGGAGGTTGGTGATGGTGTCGCCGAAGTCCAGGGGCACGTCGGCATCCACCTCCAACGCCTTGATGTCCTTGGAGGACTCGCCCTTGAGCCTGTCCATCATCCTGAACAGCCACTTGGCGTGCTCCCACTCGTTCTCCGCGGTCTTCAGCCAAATCTCGGAGATCTGCTCATAGCCCTCGTCCTTGGCCTTTCGGGAGTATATGGTGTATCGGTTGCGCGCCTGACTCTCGCCTATGAAGGCTTTGGCCAAATTCTCTAGGGTCTTCTGCATTTTTATACCTGAATATTGATTGACTATGGTTTACTTAAAAGTATAGCAAACACAAACGATGCTGTGGGCGAGACCGGCCACGGCCCTTGATCGCCCGGGCCGCGCAGCTCCGGCGGCTGCCTCGGGGTCATGATGCGGCGCTCTTCGCCAAGCTTTTTACATGGTTAAGACATGATTGCATATCGGGGGTTGGGTCCTGAGGGGATTCCGCGGATCACGGTCGGCCGCATCACCGGTCTTGGCAACAGTGTTGATGGTGGCCGTCACCGTCCTTCTGGCCGCTGTCATGCTGACCCTGGTGCTGGCCATCGTTGACCCTGGCCAGATCTCCGCCTCCGGCGTCATGTCCGTGAGTGAGATCGGAGGCGACGAGTACGAGCTTCAGGTGGTTGCGCTAACCTTCAGCGTTTCCGCCCAGGATGCCCGGCTCGTCGTCAACGGAGAGGTCCCCCCGCGCGGCCTCGACTCCTACCCTAGAAGCTCGCCCTACCAGTCGAAGGACGCATCGTTCGTGTTCAGCTCCTCAGGGGAGAGCCCGCTGAGCGCCATCGGTTCAGGCACGGTCCTGCTCCTCTCCTTGGACGAGGCGATGAGGGGCGAGGAGGTGAGGGTATCGCTGCAGAGCGGCAACGGAGCGGTGATAGCCGGCATAAGCTTCATCGCCTCCGGCACCGGAACGGTGCAGAGCATCGACCTCGGCGGAGCCGGCGGGGCGAACGGCGCCGACGCCTCGGGATTCCCCCTTGTCCTCACAGCCTCGGAGGAGCAGTACGTGACCGTGCCCCGCGACAACATCCCCGCGCCGGAGGAGCGCATCAAGATAAGCGCCAAGGTAAAGCTGTCATCCCCGCCTGAGGACCAGGCGTCGTGGGCAACCATAATCAACATCAACGGCGACATCGGCTACCGACTGCAGCTCTCCGGGGCGGCGACCGATAACCGTCACTTCGAGTTCGGCGCCGGAGGCTCAGGCGATTGGATAAGGTCCGAAGGGGTCCCGGCTATAAAGGCGGGGATCTGGTACGAGGTCTGGAGCATACTCGACTTCGAGGACCGGACCATGAGCATATGGGTGAGCAACGACGCGGGCATAATGGTGGAGGCGGGGTCCCGGGACTATGGCCGCGACGCATTGCCTAACATGGGCGGCGGGGACTGGTTCATCGGGGGCCACGGCAGGGCGGACATCGAAGAGGGCAACGAGCGCTACTTCGACGGCGAGATCGCCTGGATAGATGTCCAGGTCTCATGAGCGGCCGGCGATGGCGTCGGCGCGCGTCACCTCTCCTCGAAGTCCAGCGCCGCCGAGTTGATGCAGTAGCGCCTTCCGGTGCTGGGAGGGCCGTCTTCGAACACGTGGCCCAGGTGCCCGCCGCATCTGGAGCACAGCACCTCGGTCCTCAGCATGCCATGGCTGCGGTCCTCCTCCTCCTCCAGCGAGCCGGCGACGGCGGGACGGTCGAAGCTCGGCCATCCGGTGCCGGAATCGAACTTGTGCTGGGAGTCGAAGAGGACGCTGCCGCAGCCGCCGCAGAGGAACACCCCGTCCTCCTCGAAGTCATGGTACCTGCCGGTGTAGGGCTCCTCGGTGCCCTTGTGCCAGAGCACCCTTCTCCTCACCTCCTCCGGATCGACGTCCCTGTTCCTCATGGCCTCTCACCATGTTAGCATTGCGACTGCATCCAATATCATTTTTTCGCTAGGACGCTGATTATTTATGCTCTCCGCATATAAGGGCAGGAGTCAGGTGTGATTGATGACGTCCGGCGACAGTTACAGGGCTGGCCTTGAGCCGATGGCGGCGGGGCTGACGGCGGTTTATTTCGTGGTCTTCGTCTCTTTCCTGGACACCCATGCGCAGATGCCCATCCTCGCCCCCTACTCGGAGAGCCTGGGGGCGACGCCCTTCCTCATCGGCCTCGTGGTGGGGACCTACTCCTTCTTCAGCATCGTCGGCAACGGCATCTCGGGCCTGAGCATGGACATGGCCGGCTGGAGGCCCCCGCTGGCCTTGGGGCTGCTGGGGGCGTCGCTGTCGTTGCTGGGGTATGCGCTGGTGCAGAGCGCGGAGGCGCTGCTGGCGGTGAGGGCGCTCCACGGGATCGCCGGCGGCCTGCTCATACCCGCCACGCTCATGGCGGTCTCCAGCCTCTCCGGCTCCGATGAGCTCCGCCCCCGGATGGCCCGCTACGGGATGCTGATCGGCACAGCGGCCTTGTTCGGACCCCTCTTCGCCGGGGCGGTCTCATCCTCCTTCGGATACCGGGCGGCCTATCTCGGACTCGCCGTGCTCATGCTCAGCTGCTTTCTGCTGGTGATGGCGGCGCTGCGGACGATGCCGGGGGACGGACGACCCACCCGGAGGAGGGAGGAGCTGTGCCCGCTGACCTTCACCCCCGCCATCGCCATGTCATTCATCACCGCCTTCGCGATGATGGGGGCCACGGGCACCCTGGTGTCGTACATGCCCATACATGGTTCGGCGATAGGGATGGACGACATGGCGGTGGGAGTGGGCTTCGCCATGTTCGCTTTGGCGGCCATCGCCACGCAGGCGCTGTGGCCCCGCCGCATCGCCCCCCGGCTGCCGCCGGCGGCCGGCTGCGCTACGGGCATCATGCTGGCCTGCGCCGCCCTCCTTGCCCTTCCCGCCACCGATTCGGCGCCTGCCTTCGTCGCCTCGATGGGGCTTTTCGGGCTGGGATTCGGAACCGTCTTCCCCAACATGCTGGTTCTCGTTCACGCCGGCAGGCCGTCCTGCCGCGGACGCATCATGGCGGTCTTCTTCGTCTTCTACTCCCTGGGGGTGGCCATCGTGCCGCCGCTCGCCGGTTACCTCTATGAGGTGGAGGGGCTGACCCCCACCAGCACGGCCTTGGTGGTCTGCCTGCTCGCGCTGCCCGCCATAGCCCAGATGGCCCGCCGGGAGGCGGCGGGGGCTCATTGAGCGCGGCGGCGCGAGACGGCGATGTAGAGAAGGGCCAGGAAGATCCCCGCCCCCGGAAACAGGCCCCAGACCAGAGCGTCACCGGTGATTATCGCTGCCACCGTGGCGGCGGCGGCGCCGCCGACCAGGCCGGCCCCGATGATGAGGACCTCACGGTCCGACAGCGGCGCGGATGAATCAGAGCCTCTTGTGCCAGACATTCATATGCTCCATTCTCCCCGAGATGTTGGTGTTCAGGGAGAGCGTGCCTCCGTAACGATGGCCGGCGCGTCCGAAGACCATGTTTATGCCCATTGAGGCGGAGCGGGCGATGGTGTAGGAGACGCGGTAGCCGCGCTCGGCCATCCTCTCCTCCATGTGCATGAGCAGGGAGCTCGACATGCCCATACCGCGATGGCTGGAACGGGTGGCGAGGTCGGTCATCTCCACGCAGGAGTTGGCGCTGTCCATCTCCGCCGCGCCCATGGCCACGAGCTTCCCCTTCTTCTTGATCCCGTAATAGCAGACATCGTCGCTCATGCAGTGGAGGATGTAGTCGGGGTTGCTCATCGGGAACGGATAGGAGGGGAAGACCTCCTCCATCAGCCTGGCCATCTCGCGGGCGTCCTTCGGCTCCAGCTCCACCACCTCGTGCGCCTGCCGCGGCGCCTTCCTCGAGGCCTGCGACTTGCGGATTATCTGCGCCTCCTTCTCGCTGAGCGGGGCCTTCCTCATCATGTCGATGAACAATGACATGAAATGCCCGTCCTCGCCGTCCATCATGGATGCGACGGTGGCCTCGGTGACGTAGCCCTCGTCGGCGAAGGCCTGGCGGTGGCGCTCCGGAACCTTGGCCACCACCTTGCCCCTCCCCTCCCGCCGGGCCATCATGGTCAGCATGCGCGGCAGGCCGGGCATGTCATGCTCGTCGAGCTTCAGAAGGTAGACGCGGTCGTTCAAGGGCCCGTGGTGGACCAATGAGCGGCCAACCCGGGTGGTGGCGTCAGGCATCCTTCCTACGCTCCATGCGCTCCGTGCCTTCGGGCACCAGGCTGATGGCCGGGTCGTGCTCGCCGAGGAGGTTGGCGATGCCGACGCAGTTGTACTCCTCAGCATCCTCCAGCTTGAGCTGCAGGTCGCAGCCTTGGCAGTCGCCGGTGCAGAAATCGCTCTTGTAGTCCGAGGGCTGACGGTAGGTGGTTATGACGCCCTCGTAGTTGCGCAGTATCACCTTCGTCGGCGACCAGGACAGCACGTAGTTGGGCATCACCGGTATCTTCCCTCCCCCGCCGGGGGCATCGATGACGTAGGTGGGCACGGCGAAGCCGCTGGTGTGGCCTATCAGGTTCTCGATTATCTCTATGCCCTTGGACACCGGGGTGCGGAAATGGCTCAGGCCTTGGGAGAGGTCGCACTGATAGAGGTAATAGGGGCGCACGCGGTTGGCCACCAGCTTCTGCACCAGGGTGCGCATGATGCGCGGGCAGTCGTTCACGCCAGCGAGCAGCACGCTCTGGTTCCCCAACGGGATGCCGGCGTCGGCGAGGGTGGCCAGCGCCCGCCGCGACGAGGGCGTGATCTCACGGGGGTGGTTGAAATGGGTGTTCAGCCATAAGGCCTTCTTATGTCCGGAGAGCGCCTCCGCCAGCCCCTTGGTCACCCGGTAGGGGAGCACCACCGGCATGCGGCTGCCGATGCGGACGACCTCCACATGGGGGATGTCGTCGAGCTGGGCGAGGATGCTGTCCAGCGCCTCATCGCTGAGCATGAACGGGTCGCCGCCGGAGAGCAGGACGTCCCTTATCTCAGGATGCTCCCGGATGTACTCCAGTCCGAGGTCGAGCTGCTCCTGGGAGGGGAGGTAGTCCTGGTCCCCCACCTTGCGTTTGCGGGTGCAATGCCGGCAGTACATCGAGCAGGTGTTCGCCACCGTGTACAGGACCCGGTCGGGATAGCGGTGGGTGATGCCGGGCACTGAGCTGTCGACGTCCTCCGATAAGGGGTCCTCCAGGTCCTCGTTGCTGAGCTCCAGCTCATGGGGGGAGGGGAAGGCCTGGCGGAATATGGGGTCGTTGTAGAGGTCGTCCCTCTCCATCAGGCTCAGGTAGTAGGGGGTGATGGACATCGGGAAGGTCTTCACCGTCTCATCGAACTGCGAACGGTATTCGGACAGGTCAACGCCGAGAAGGCGCTCGAAGGTGTCGATGTCCCTCACCGAGTTGCGGATATGCCATTTCCAGTCCGTCCATTTGGACATTTCGATGTCTTCGTCGAGGGCCAGGGCCTGGGCCCTGGCCAAGTCCTTGTCTGGCGCCATTGGATCACTTCGCATAAATCATGCGGAGGGCGGCTCCATGTCGCAGCGGCCCCCCTTATATGGTGTTTTTTCTAAGTGGAAGGACATATAAAACCATTGCCATGCATTCATGCCGGATGCTGGCCCCCCTTCTCCCGATGCTTCCCCTCCGGGACGGCGATGACGAAATGCACGCCCTCGCCATGGGCTCCGCGCTCATCTATCGACATGCCGGTGGACTCCAGGATGCTCCGCGAAAGGAAGAGGCCCAGGCCGCTGTTCCTGCCCACGCCCTTGTCGAAGAGCTGCTCCCTGAAGCGGGGGTCCACCCCTCCGCCGTCATCGCGGTAATGGATCTCCAGCGCTCCGTCCGCCCGGACGGCCCGGAACGATATGGCCCCCAGGCCCTCGCCGTGGACCAGGCTGTTGTGCACCAGGTTGTAGAAGACCTTATTGACCAATGGGTCGGCCAGCACCTCGTGCTCTCCCACATCGACCTCTGCGGACACGCCCTCCATCTCATGGTCGCGGAGGACGTCCTCGATGGCGCTCCGCAGCGGTATCCATTCTGGATCCGAGGCGCCGAGCATCTCGTAGTCCCGCATGAACATGAGCTGCCGGTGGATGGCGTCCGCCGCCCGGTTCACGGAGTCCAGGAGCCGTTTGGCCTTCGCATCGCCTTCGGTGCGCTCCTCCAGGACGTAGACGCTGCCGGTCACCACCGACAGCTGGTTCAGCATGTCGTGCCGGGATATGCTCGACATGAGCCTTATCTTCTCATTGGCGTCCGCCAGCGCCTTCCTCAGCATGGCCTCATCGGTGACGTCCTTCATCGTCACCATGGTGCCGTAGCAGCTGCCCCGGCGGGTGTAGAGCGGCAGAGATTCGAAGCTGAAGACCCGGTGCTCCCCATCGACATCGATGCTGAGCTCCTTCACATCGTCCCCATTCCCGGCGGAGAGGGCATCTTCGATGTCGGCCGGGACGCCCTCGCTGAGGTCCAGGACCCGCCGGGCCATGTGGTTGGAGTAGAGGATGCTGCCCTGGTCGCTGACGATCAGCTTTATGTCGGTGGATATGTCCAGCACGTCCTTGAAGCTGAGGCTCCAGAGCTTGAACCCCTTTCCGAATGTCACCCGGTATATGGGGTAGGCCACCGCGGCTATGACCAGCGTCTCGATCAGCGTCTGCGGGACGGAGTATACGGGGGATGTTATCGCCGACACCCCCATGGCGGAGACCATGGCGACCGCCAGTGTCGCCATGTGGCGCAGGTTGGCCTCGATGGCGCCGGTCAGGGTGCGGAATATCAGGTAGAGTATGCCGGACAGCAGGGCCAAGGCGTAGATGACCACGGCGATGAACCCGTATGAGGGCCCTATGTCCAGATAGCTGTAGGAAAGGAAGGCGGCCTCCTCCATGGCGGAGAAGTAGAGGCCGTGCCATGGGTCGGTGGCCACCATAACCAGCATGGCGACGGGGACGGCCAGGAGAAGGGCGGCGCCCCTACGCCCGAGGGGCGAGCCGCCGGTGACATAGCTGTAAAGCAGCCATCCGAGGGCGATGAGCAGCAGGGCGAAGCCCACGTGGTCGATGAAGTTCCAGAAGAGCATGGCGCCCCTCTCCTCCGAGAGCAGCATCAACGAGAATCCGAACGATGCCACGGCCAGGCCGGCGAAGAGTGTGGACACTGGACGGGCAAGCGGCCTCTCCGCCTGTCCCATTGAGCTGTAGAGCAGCACCAGGGCGTAAGCGGTCACGGCGAGCAACAGTGCTGGAACTATCATTGTCATGATGCCATGGCCCAGAATGCATATAATACAATCGAATGTTATATTATTGGGCCCGGCCCTCCGCCCTCCATTTCCCGGGCGGCGCCTCGATTATGAACTCCACGCCCTCCCCCTGAGGCCCCTCCTCCCTGATGCCGATCCCGGTGAGCTCCAGGATGCTCCGCGACAGGAAGAGGCCCAGGCCGCTGTTCCTGCCCACGCCCTTGTCGAAGAGGCCGTCGCGGTATTGGGGAGGGATGCCGCCGCCGTCATCGCGGTATATGATGCGCAGCAGCCCGTTGCTCTCATCAGCGCTTATGGCGATGCTGCTCACGCCCTCTCCGTGAACAAGGGAGTTATCGATGAGGTTGGAGAAGACCTTGGGAAGCATGGGGTCGGCCCAGAGCTCGATCCCTTTGACGTCGATGCTGACGTCGATGTCGCCGAGATTGTGGCGGCCCGCCGCCTCCTCTGCCGCATCCTGCAGCGCCTGCCATCCTGGCTCGTTCTCGCCCAGCCTCTCGTGGTCACGCATGAAGGAGAGCTGCCGGTTCATGCTGTCAACGGCCCGCTGCATCGGGCCGACGATCCTCCTGGCGGCTTGCGGGTCCACCATCTCCTCCAGGAGGTATGCCGACCCGCTTATCACCGTGAGCTGGTTCAATATGTCGTGCCGGGATATGCTGGACATGAGCCTGAGCTTCTCATTCGCCATCTGGACCTCGTTCCTGATTCGCACCTCGGGGGTGATGTCCCTCATGGAGACCATGATGCCCTGGTAGACGCCGTTGCGCGAGCTGAGCGGCATGGCGTCGAAGCTGTAATGCCTCCGCTCCCCCTCCAGGACCAGATCCACCTCCTCCATGGAGTAGCCCATGTGGCCCCCCTCCAGGAATGCCTTGATCCCGTAAGGCAGGGAGGGCGGATCGCCCAGGGCCTCCTTGGCGCGCTGGTTGCTGTAGATGACCCTCCCGTCCTCGCCCATCATCACCTTTATGTCCGGGGAGAGGTCGAGCACCTGGCGGTAGCTCAGTGTGTGCAGCGAGAGACCGCCTCGGAACGTGACCTGGTAGAGCGGCAGCGCCATCACGGAGAGTACGGAGAATATCACCAGCGTGGTAGGTATCTGGGCCACCGGGTTCGGGAGCAAAGAGGACCCCATCCCCAGAATAACCGCCGCCGCCAGTACCGACATGTGCACCACATTGGCGCTTGTGGCCCCGGTGAGGCTCCTGAGGATCTGAGCGAGGACCCCCAGGCAGAGGAGCATGATGTATCCGACGGTCACCGCCCAACCTATCTCCCTCGTCGTCTCCAGGTAGCTGTAGCCGGCGAAATGGGAGCGCTCTATGCTGGCGTAGTAAAGCCCATGCCAAGGGTCGCTGGAGACCATCACAAGTATGAACAGGGGGACGACCGATGCGAGGAGGATGGAGCGGCGGTCCCAACCCTCCACGATGCCCAGGTAGTTCATCAGCAGGAGTCCGAACCCCACCAGAAGCAGGCCGAGGCCGACGTACTGCACCGAGTTCCAGAACAGCAGCCATGACCAGTCGTTGAAGAGCATCTCCATGGCGAAGCCGAGGCCGAACACCGCCGTGCCGGCGAGGATCAGCCTCACCGGCGCCGCCAGCTGGACCTCGGGCTCCTTCATAGACAGCGCCAGAAGCGCCATCACCAACGCCGCAAGGGCCAAGCACAACGCTAGAGCGGCCATGTATGACACTCGAATGAGGTATGGACAGATATAATATAATCGCGGTCTTATTGTGTTGAGCAGTGATGGATATGAAAGCGGTAGCGTTCAACTGCAGCCCCCGCGAGGACGGGAACACCGCCGGCTTCATCGCCACGGTGATGGAAGTCCTGCGCGCCGAAGGCATAGAGACTGAGACGGTACAGGTGGGAGGCAGGTTGCTCAGAGGCTGCCAGGCCTGCGGAGTCTGCCGCGAGCGCAAGGACGGGCTCTGCAAGTTCGACGATGACATCGTGAACAGCTGCATCGCGAAGATGGAGGCCGCCGACGCCATCATCATCGGCTCCCCCACCTACTTCGCCGATGTCACCGCCGAGGCCAAGGCCCTCATCGACCGCGCCGGTTTCGTTTCGCGCTCCAACGGCAACATGTTCTCCCGCAAGGTGGGGGCGGGCGTCGCCGTCCACCGCCGCTCCGGGGCGCTTAACGCCCTCGACAGCATAACCCATTTCTTCACCATATCCGACATGTTCGTGGCGGGCTCGACCTATTGGAGCATGGGGGTTGGCAAGGCGCCCGGCGACCACGCCGACGACGAGGAGGGCATGGCCACCATGCGCCGCCTGGGGGAGAACATCGCCTGGCTGCTGAAGAGGACCGGTGAGTGATCGCATGGCGGCCAAGGGCAGGGTGCTGATGGTGGTGATGGACGGCCTCGGCGACCGGGCGGTGCCGGAGTTCTCCGCCCGCACGCCGCTGCAGAAGGCCAGGACCCCCAATCTCGACTGGTTCGCCCGCAACGGCTCCTCCGGGATAATGGACGTCATAGCCCCTGGCGTCAGGCCGGGCAGCGACACCGCCCACCTCGCCCTTCTGGGCTACGACCCTTACGAGGTCTACGCCGGCCGGGGGCCCTTCGAGGCCGCCGGCATCGGCCTGGTAGGGAAGAAGGGGGACGTGGCGTTCCGCTGCAACTTCGCCACCGTCGACGAGGGCATGAACGTCATCGACCGCCGGGCGGGGAGGATCGCCGAGCCGGAGACCGATGAGCTGCTGGAGGCCCTCCAGTCCCTGGAGTTCAGCGGCGTGGAGGCCATCGTCGCCAAGGGCACCGAGCACCGGGCCGCCCTGATACTGCGCGGCCAGGGGCTGAGCCCCGAGGTGAGCGACGTCGACCCCCATGAGCTGGGGCCGGTATGGGAATCGAAGCCTCTGGCGCCGGAGGCGGAGTTCACCGCCATGACGGTGAACAGGTTCGTGAGGAGGAGCCACGAGATCCTCGATGGCCATCCTGTCAACGAGGCCAGGAGGGCGGAGGGTAAACCCCCGGCCAACATACTGCTGCCCCGGGGGGCCGGAGCCTTCCCCGACATCGTGCCCTTCCCTCAGAGGACGGGCATGAGCGCCGCCTGCGTCGCCGGGGTGGGCATGATCAGGGGCATATGCAAGGTCTGCGGCCTGGATGTGCTCGAGCTCCCGGACTGCTGCACCGGCGGCCTCTCCACCGACATGGAGCGCAAGGCGGAGATCGCCCTGGAGGCGCTCGAGGAGCATGACTTCGTGATGCTGAACGTCAAGGCCGCCGACATCAGCGGCCACGACAGCCTCCCTGACCAGAAGGTCGAGGTCATCGAGAGGATCGACCGCATGTTCGCCCTCATCCGCGAGCGGCTCCCTGAGGACGTTGTCATGGCCCTGACCGCCGACCACAGCACCCCGGTGTCCGTGGGGGACCACTCCGGGGACCCGGTTCCGCTGACCATACACTCCCGGCACGTTGTCCGGGACGGCACCGAAGGGTACGACGAGGCCTCTTGCGCCAAGGGCAGGCTGGGCAGGATAAGGGGGAAGGACCTCATGCCCATACTAATGGACCTCGCCAACCGGTCGGAGAAGTTCGGGGCTTAGGCCCTCGATATCCTCAAGGTGAGCACCGCCTCCTCCCCCAATGCCGATGAGGGCACATGGCGCACGCTGACCGTCCCGCCGGGGGCGCTGCACCCCGCCTCCACCTCGTGACCGGCGCATGCTATCGCCCATGATGCCTGATGGCCGGGCGGGGTCAGCTCATGGAGGAGCGATTCGGTCAACGCCAGGCTGCGGTTCCATGCCTCGCCGCCCCGCATATGGGAGAGGAGGAGCATATCATGCAGAGGCAGCACCCCGTACCCTTCCGGGCTGACACGGTCTATCCGCAGCTCGGTCGAGACCAGAATGCCGTGGGCGGACTCCGCGTCCGGCACTTGGGGCTGCGGGACGGGCGCGACGAAGATCATCGCCCCCACCGCCGCCATTATGATGAGGAAAACGGCCGCATCGGCCATGTTGGCTATGCCGCGACGGTCATCCATCCTCCCACACCCTCACGGTCAACGAGTAGGGCAGGGCCTCGCCGTTGTCGCTGCTGAGCATCACCTTCCCCACTCCGCCCCTCGGCGTCCCCGATGGATCCCCCACAAGCAAAACCAGCCTCTCCCCGAACGGAAGCAGCGGCCTGAGCTCGATGCCAAGGGCGTTCCATCCCTGATCGCGCATGGTCTCGTTCATCCATGCCTCGAGCTCCAGGGCAGAGGGGAAATGGGACAGCTCGAGCCCTTCCACCGCCCCCAGGGGGCAGGGCCGATCCTCCGTCCGGTCCTCGGACGCGATGCCCTGGACGAACAGCAGGGTTCCCGCCGATATGACGAGCACGGCGGCCATCGCCCCCACGAAGCCGGCCTCGGCGGCATTGCCCGGAACCATGGTGGGAGGAGCAGGGCGGCGCTAATTCAACGGGTCGCCTGCATCTATGCTACTCCACGGAGATGGTGCCCATAGGTGACCTTGCCGCAGAGCCTGCGCAGCTCGCGGCGGCGGTCCAGGTCCCGCTGCGAGAATATCTCCGCCACCTTGCGGCAGAGATCGTGGGGGCGTCGGCGCAGGTCGATGCCGTGGGAATCGACGCCCATCCTGTCCAGGTCCTCGAGCTGCTCCAGCAGGACCAGGTCGGCGGAGTTCAGGATCCTGGCGCTGCCATGGGAGACGTTGACCGGGAAGCGGAACCCCTTGCCGTCCACCAGCGTCCCCTCGGGCAGGCCGGGGTCGCGGGCAACCATCAGCTCGATGCGGCCGAACACCATCACCTCCGCCCTCCCATGATAACGCTTCAGCAGCGGTCCGATCTCATCGGCGGAGAGCTCGGGGGAGACTGTCTGCTGATATGCCTCAGAGGGGAAGCTCCCGTTGAACATGTTCAGATGATGGGACCCGTATATGGCCCTGCCAACATGCCTGCGGGCCTGACCGGGGTCATGCACCATCACTGGCCCGGGGGGCATCTCCGGCACCTCGGGAGTGAACCTCGGCATTATGGTGACGCACTCCTTCCCTGCCGCGGCGCAGGCCTCCGCCGCCTCCGGCTGGTGGCGGTTGTGCTCGAAGTAGACCCGGTCGCAGATGTCGATCACCGCATCCAGCGACCGCAAGGAGCTGAGATACATTGATAGCTCGCCCCTGCGGGGCGCCCGCTCGGACGGCGCGGCTGCCGGCCGCCTCCGCGGAAGGCGGACGGGGGCGTCCTCGAGCTCTATCGTTGGCAAGGATGCGAGGATGCTGCTGAACTCGGCATCGTGCGTCCTGTGCACGTCATAGTCCCCGTCCTCAAGGGGGAAGGGGGCCCTCG
Organism: Methanomassiliicoccaceae archaeon; assembly: GCA_003550345.1. Lineage (GTDB taxonomy): Archaea > Thermoplasmatota > Thermoplasmata > Methanomassiliicoccales > Methanomethylophilaceae > PWHV01. The sequence goes on along the minus strand of PUJZ01000004.1, from coordinate 3,781 downwards.
CGTCCGGACCTTCGACGCTGAAGCCTCCCGCCTTGCCGCCGCGGAACAGCGTTATGCCGTCGCCGGGGCGCAGGCCCTCGATGCGGGCGGCGCCGTCCACGAAACGGTGGGTGCCCATGAACAGCCCGCGATGGTCGGCGTGTTCGGTGTTGCGCACCTCCCCTCCCAGGAGATGGCCAGGGCCGTGTCCGCGGTTGAAGGCCGCCCTCAGCAGCTCCAGGTCCCTGCTGTCCGCCACCGGCCCGCCGGCATCCATCCTCCGGATGGCTGCCGAGTACGCCCTCGCCGCCAGGTTCACATAGAGGGGCGACCTCATCCTGCCCTCCACCTTTACGGAGGCGACGCCGGCGTCGCGCAGACGGGGGAGGAGCTCGAGGCATTCGAGGTCAGCGGTGCTGAGGAGATGCCCCTCCTCTTCGCCGAGGCGGTAGCGCTTGCGGCAGGGCTGGGCGCAGGAGCCGCGGTTGCCGCTGCGCCCGCCGAGCATGCTGGAGAAGAGGCATTGCCCGGACACTGAATAGCAGAGGGCCCCGTGGACGAAGACCTCCAGCTCCATGCCGGTGCTCGATGATATCGACGATATCTCCTCCAGGGTGAGCTCCCTGGCCAATATCACCCTGGAGATCCGGTTGTCCTGGGCCCATCCCACCCCTTCAGGGTTGTGGATGCCCATCTGCGTGGAGGCGTGCAACGGGACCGAGAACCCCTGCAGCTCCTGGAGGAGGCCCTTGTCCTGGATTATGACGGCGTCGACGCCTATCTCCTCCAAGAAGGAAACGTAGGAGAGGGCGTCGCCCATCTCCGCGTCCTTTATGAGGGTGTTCACAGTCACATACCCCTTCAACCCCCGTGAATGGAGGGCCTCGATGGCGGAGCGGAGCTGCCCATCGCTGAAATTGGCCGCTTGGGCACGGGCGCCGAAACGGCGTCCGCCCATGTAGACCGCGTCTGCGCCGCCGGCGATGGCGGCGGCCAATGATTCCGGGGATCCGGCGGGCAGAAGAAGCTCCACGACACCGCAACGGGGGGGCGCCTATTAACCGTATCGCAGGCAGCCTGCATCCAGCCCATCGAGGTTTAAACCATGCGGGGGCTGATGATGGCCATGGGACGGTTGATGGGCCGCCGCGGGGTGGAGAGGGCGCGCTGCAGGGGCCAAGGGACGGCCTTGATGATCGATTGCGAGGGGTGCCATGGAGATGCCGTGCCCTCGAGCGTGCCCTGCCTGCTATGCGCCGCAGAGAGCCTGGACGGAAGGCATGGGGCCGAGTCGGTCGTTATGCGCCGCGGCGTCGACCGCGCCCTCCGCGGCGATGCCGTCCTGGTGCTGAAGGAGCTCTCCCTGGTGCTGGCCGTGTTCGAAGGCCTTGAAGGGCCCCGGCGCAGGCATTGCCAGGGCTGCCCGTCATCGCCCCAGGAGGTCCTGCGCAGAGCGAGAGCGGCCTTCCCGGAGCTGCCTCCCGAACCGACGCCGCCTGAGAAGAGCAGGAGGCGCTGCGCCCGATGCATCACGGATGTTTCCGCCGCTTACGAGCGCGCTCGCGGCCTGCACCGTTCCGCCGCTGAGCGCGCCCGGACCCTGGCGTTCGGGGCTACGGGGTGATGGGATGAAGGTGCTTCAGAGGAGGAGGGCCCCTAACGGGATCGCGGAGAGCCTGGAGAGGCTCGTGGCTCGGAACTCGAGGGAGAAGCCCTCGTTCTCGGCGGCCTGGATACTGGGGGCAGGAGTGGGCGAGGAGGTCGACTCGTATATGACCGAAGGAGGGAGGGTGAGCATACGGAACTCCTCCGACGGACAGGTGGATTATGTGCTGCATCCCCACGAGTACCGCCTCAGCGCGGAGGAGTCGTCCGTCCTCGATCATGTGCTGAGCTCATTGAAGACGGAAACGCCGCCCCCCGGGACGGAGGCGGACAGGGGCTACATGCTCTCCCGGGCGCGGGCGTCGATGCCTCCCGGCGCCTCGATGGATGTGAAGGAAGAGGAGAAGATATGCCGGCTGGCGGTGCGCTACACGGTGGGGTATGGCATACTGGAGGCGCTGCTGGAGGACCCTCATGTAGAGGACGTCTACGTGGACGCGCCCTGCGGCCGCAACCGCGTGCACGTCACGGTCAACGGGGTCGGCGGATTCAACTCCGTGGTGAGATGCCGCAGCAACATACTTCTGGAGGAGACCGAGATGGGGCACGTGGTCTCCCGTCTGTGCCAGGCTTCAGGGCTCGTGTTCTCCGAGGCCCAGCCCATGATGGAGTGCGACATGGGCCTAAGCGGTGCCAGGGCGACGGTGGTGGGGAGGCCGCTCAGCCCCGCCGGCACCGCCCTCTCGCTACGGCGGCACTCCTCCCGCCCCTGGACACTGACCATGATGGTCCGCAACGGCACCATGGACGCCGAGGCCGCGGCCCTGTTGTCGCTGTTGGTGGACGGCAGGTCGACGATGATGGTGTGCGGGCCGCGCGGGGCGGGGAAGAGCTCGGTCCTGGCGGCGGCGATGTTCGAGTTCCCTCTGTCGCAGCGGCTGCTCGTCCTGGAGGACACCCGCGAGCTTCCCGTCGACGCCATGCAGTCCTCGGGCTACAAGGTGCAGTCGATGCTCGCCGACGGCCGGGGGGGCGACCGCGGCGTCCATGCCCGGGAGGCGCTGCGCGTCTCGCTGAGGATGGGGGAGTCGGCTCTGGTCGTGGGCGAGGTCAGGGGCGAGGAGGTCAGAACCCTCTACGAGGGCATGCGAACCGGGAGAGCGGGGAGCGCCGTCATGGGCACTATGCACGGGGAGTCCGCATCCTCGGTGTATGAGCGGGTGGTGCACGACCTCGGCGTCAGCCCCGAGGCCTTCATGGCCACCGATGTGCTGCTATGCATGTCCCTGAGCCGCCCGCGGGGGACGCAGAGGATGCGCCGCCGGGTGAAGGAGCTGGCCGAGACCGGGGAGGAGCCCGGGGAGTTCCGACCCCTGCTGGAGGACGGCCGGTGGTCCCGCGGACTCGCCGACAGCCGCACCGTGGGGAGGATAGCCGCCGCCTGGGAGATGGGCGCCGACGAGGTGATGGAGAACCTGGAGGCGAGGAGGGGGATGAGGGCCTTCCTCAGCGATGCGGGCGCCGTCGGCGACGGCCCCCTGTCGCCCCATTGGGTCCGCATGGCCAACGATCACCTCTCCAGCGCCATGGGCGCCGGCAGGCTGTGCGCTGAGGAGGTGGTCTCATCGTTCGCGGAGCTGTACCGCAGGAGGTCGGGTGTCCTCTGAGGCATCGCCCACCGCCATAGGGCCCGGGGAGGCGGCGGCGGCCTTGCTGCCGTCGGCCGTTCTCATGGCGGCGGCCGTTCTGCTGCTGGAGACCAGGACGGCGCTCTTGCTCGCGCCGGCGGCGGGCGTTCTTCCATTGGTTCTGCTCGGCCTGATGAGGGCGCCGCGTTCCAGAGATGCCAGGGAGGATTTGGAGAGGGAGGCCCCCGAGCTGATGGCGCTGATGTCGGTGGCGCTCCATGGCGGAGAGAACCTGCATGGCGCCCTGCGCTTCGCCTCCGACGCCAGAGGCCTGAGTTCGTCGGACCATATCCAGCGCATCCTGTGGAGCGCTGAGTCCCGCTGTGCAGCGGGGGCGAAGGAGGCCTTGGACCAGGAGCCTGCGTTCAGGGGCGGGGGAGCGTTGGCAGTGTCGATGCAGCTCCTGGTGGCGGCAGCGGAGAGCCCTCCGGGAGAGTCGCGCTCGGAGCTGGTCGAGGAGGCCAATCGCGTCTCGATAGACGGGATGCGATCCTCCCTGGACCGTTACG
>PUJZ01000001.1 GCA_003550345.1 Methanomassiliicoccaceae archaeon | reverse complement strand
GATGGGAGCGTCATCACCGATGTTAGCAATAGAATACAAAGTAGGAATGCAAGGGATGCCCCCTTGATTCTGTTCATGGCTTCACCGCCAAGTATGGAGTTCTCATCCCAATGCCAAAGCCATCTAACGAATCCGTAGGGGCGGTCGTTGGGAAGACTAATTCATTTTTGCAGCATTGAACGAACATGGAACAGGACCCCATTGAACAAATAATATAAAATTATATAATCATTTTCTAATCGGAGTTAACAACTGAGGACACTTTGTTTTGCGCCTCTGCACTATGTCGGAAGGCTCCCTGCCTGCACCAGCATGTGGCCTACAAACGCCGTCGATTTTTGGATCGAGGGTTTGGTTAAGCCCCAGCCCCGATGAAACACAACGCTCGGGCTTCTTTGCCACGAACTCTAATCATCTCATGAAGGGCTCGTATGTCTAAGACCCCATCTCCTTCTTTGTCCTGGCTATCGATTTCGCCAACAGGTCGACGGCCTCGCCGATGTCCCGCTGGTGCAGCGCACCCGATTTGACGGCGACGCCGTCAGCACCCGCTTTGATAGTGTCGGCGGCGTTGTGCAGCTTGATGCCGCCGATGGCCACCAACTGTATGCCCAGCTTCGATTTTAGGTCTTTCAGGTCATCCAGCTGGTACGCCGGCCCCATCTCCTCGACGTAGCTGGAGAACATCGGGCCGAATATCACATAGTCCGCACCGGCCTTCTCGGCCTCCAGGGCCTCCTCGGGGGTGCCCGCTGACACACCGACCATGAATCCCTCCGGCGCCCGCTCCCGCACCGCGGCGACGGTGAGGTCCGACTCGTATATGTGCACGCCGTCCGCCCCCGCTCCGAGGGCGGCGTCCAGGTCGTCGCATACGATCAGCAGCATGTCCTTCCCCTCGGTCATGCCGGCGATCTCGGTCGCGGCCTCCAGCATCTCCTGCTTGGAAAGTTTGACGTCCCGCAGCTGCAGGGCGCTGGCGCCGTGCCTCAGGCATTTCTGGGCGGTGTGGGCGTGGCTCCTGCCGCCTGCCACCTTCTCATCGGTTATCACGTAAAGGTCCAATCTCATACCATCTCCTCCCTAATCTCATCGAGCTTGGCAAGTACCTCCTCGACATGGCCAGGTACCTTGACCTTTGGCCAGACGGCCTTTATGATGCCATCGGGGCCGATCATGAAGGTGCTCCTCACCACTCCCAAGAACTCCTTGCCGTACATCTTCTTCATTTTCCATACCCCGTAGGACTCGACCACGGAATTGTCCTCGTCGGAGAGCAGCCTGACGGTGAGCCCGTTCTTCTCCGCGAACTTCCGGTGGCTCTCCTGCGAGTCAGGATTAACGCCGACGACGATCGCCCCCCGCTTCTCGAACTCAGGAAGCATGGCGGAGAGCTCCTTCGCCTGTCGGGTGCATCCCGGCGTGCCGTCGCGCGGATAGAAGTACAGTACCACGTGCTCGCCTCCAAGCTCTTTGAGGCACAGCACCTCGCCGTCCTTGTCAGGAAGGCAGAAGTCCGGCGCCTTGTCGCCCACATCCAACTCAGTCATGGCGAATCTCCCCTCAGGGTGCAGTATGATAATCCTAACGGTCCGTACATAACGCTATCCTTCGAACCCGTTTCTCGTTCGTCTGCAAAATGGGAAAGATTCGATCCGCAGCAGGGTGCTTGACCACGGACGTTCTGCTGCGGCGCGGCCCGCTACGATTCCGCCACCGCTAGGGCATGGCTCAAAGGAAATCCAAGGGCAGCGTTGACGACAGTGATCCGGTGTGCTCATTGCATTCCATATACGGTCGACCCGATCTCCCATTCAGATCTGAAACCGGCCTTAGCATCCATGCGCCTTCTAATCAGGTTAGATGCCGAACAGCCCGGTTATGCCATCGTGCAGGATCTCGATGGCGATGGCGATGAGAATTATGCCCGTCATCCTTGTGAGTATGTCAAGGCTGCCGCCGAACATCTGCGCCGCGCGGTTGGCGGTGATTATCATCACATAGATGATGGCCGCCACCAGCAGCACTATCCCTATCAGCGCCCCGTAGTCAAGCAATGAATCGGTCTGGTTGGCGGTCGATATGGCGATGGCTATCGTCGCTCCGCCGATGACGACGGGGAATGTTAGGGGCACGGCAACCACCGACTCCCAGTCCGCCCTCGGCACCGATTCGTAATCAGCCCCCCGGAACGTCACGTCAAGCTTCTGTCCGGTGGTCATCATCGGCATTCCGGCGATGAAGGCGGCGATGCCGCCGGTGATCATCAACGCCGGCGTGGAGAGGCCGAGCCCCGCTAGAATGTATTCGCCTATGGTTATGGAGACCAGCATGACCAGGATGTAGTTCCTGGTGACCCTGATGGCGACCCTTCTCGTTATGTCCTTGGGGAAACGGTCGGTGACGGTGGAGAAGACCGCTATGGCCGCAGGAGGGCTCAACAGCGTCAGCAGTGTGATGAAGAACAGCAGGTACTGGGAAGAATCCATCATCGGAGAGACGACCATGTCGAGCATCCATGTCACCGCCGGGCTGATTTCTCAGGATATATAAAAAGGTTCAAGTTTATATACCCATCAAGCGGGAGCGTGCCACCGTTCTTAATACCGCGGACCGAAGAGGCGGCGATGTCCCCTCTCTGACCATGGGACGGACAATCCATGAATAATCACGCCGCTTATGGCAGTGTCCGCTTGATGAAGTTTATAAATACAATCTACAGAAATCTATACTTGGATTCGGTGATTCGGATGGATAAAAAAAGGAACATGTTCATAGGCGCGGTGGCGGTCGCCGCCCTGATGCTGACCGCCGTGCTGGTAATGGCGCCTCAAGGGGCAGAGGCCAGCACGGAGTTCGACGGGGGCGCGGGCACATGGGAGGACCCGTACGTGATCAGCACCGTGGAGCAGCTGCAGGCGATGAACGAGAACCTATCGGCCCATTACGTGCTCGGCACGTTCATAGACGCCTCTGACACAGCGGGTTGGAACGATGGGGCGGGATTCAAGCCCATCGGTAACGACAGCGAGCCGTTCACAGGCTCGCTGCGCGGCTCCGCCGAAGACGACGTAGGATTTCTGATAGTCGGCCTGTTCATCAACAGCGATGAGGACGACGTCGGTCTTTTCGGCTACACCCATGAGGACGCGGTCATAGAGCGCGTGGGGCTGGCCAACGCTGAGGTGAACGGCAAAAATAACACCGGCGCCCTTGTGGGCTGGAACCTCGGTACGATAAGCAAGTGCTTCGTCACCGGAAATGTCTCAGGCGAAGGCAACGTCGGCGGCCTGGTCGGAAAGAACAGCGGCAACATAAGCGACTCATACTCCCTGGTGGACATACTTGAAGGCGACACCGTCGGCGGCCTGGTCGGTGAGATAGCCACCGGCGGGGAGGTCAACAGGACCTACGCCGCAGGCAACGTGACCGATGGCGAAATAACGACCGGCGGTCTTGTCGGCACTGCGGTGGCAGATTCGGTCCAGGCCTCCTTCTGGGACACCAATGCCACCGGGCAGGACGCATCACCTCAAGGCGAGGGCAAGACCACCGCCGAGATGATGAACAAGAGCACCTTCGAGGACGCCGGCTGGGACTTCGATGAGGTCTGGAGGATAAGCGAAGGGCAGTCGTACCCCCGCCTGCAGGCCCTGTTGACCCTCGAGGACTTCGAGGAGTGGCTGTCCGACCTGCTTGAGGATTTGGATGAAATACTGGCTGACCTATGCGCATCCGTGGTGCTCATCCCCTTGATAGCCGGCGGATTGGTGGTCGCGGCCAGGAGGAAGTGAACGGCAGCACTCAAATGATGCCCGTCGGCCTTGAGGACCAGGCCTGAGAACGGCCCTTCAGGCCAGGCCTCATCATTTCATCGGTGAAACCACTTACCACTCTCTTTCAATTTGATCCCCGGTGAGCGCACCGCCATGGAAGGCAATCAGACCACCATCTCAGTCCAGGATCCCGGACAGGGTCTTCAGCACGTCATCGACGTGCCCCATCACGTTCACCTTGGGCCAGACGTGGACGATCCTGCCTTCGGGGTCGAGTATGAACGTGCTCCTTATCACGCCGTTGAATATCTTTCCGGACACGGTCCTCTTGTCCCATACGCCGAAGCCCTTCAGCGCAACGAGCTCTGTGTCCGAGAGCAGCGGGACGGTCAGGCCGTTCTTCTCGACGAACCTGCGGTGGCTCTCCAGCG
>PUJZ01000045.1 GCA_003550345.1 Methanomassiliicoccaceae archaeon | reverse complement strand
TTTTCTACGAAAATGTTATAAATAATATGTTTTATCTCCAAGCGTTGGCGGCCCTCCTCTTATAAATGGGCCGTACAGGATTGAGCGTGGACTTATGACCGAACTCTTGGAGGAGCTTGAACAGAAAAGAAGCAAAGCCAACAACGACGCCGAGAAGCACCGGCGTCTGAGGGACGAGCTCAACAAACAAACCAAAGAATGGGTTAAGAAAAGGGACTCCCTGAACTCCCAGGTGAGGGAGCTTGTGGACGAGGCCGCCAAGCACCGCGACATGCGCGATGAGCTGAACCAGAAGGTTCGCGAGGCCAAGGACAAGAGGGACGAATGGAACAAGAAGGTCACCGAGCTTAACGACGAGGTCAACAAGCTCCGTGCCGAAGCCCCCAAGGACAAGGGGCCCCCGCTCAAGAAACTGAAGAAGGAGCTCAACGACCTTGAGTTCCGTCATATGACCCAATCCCTCTCCAAGGAGAAGGAGCAGGACCTCATCGAACTGATGAAGCAGCTGGTCAAGCAGATCGAGGACAAAGAGAAGGAGATGTCCGAGGACAGCGAGATCGGCTCCGCCATCGCCGAGCTCCGCCAGGCCCGCGACCAGGCGGAGACGCACCACCGCCAGGTATCGGAGTACGCCGAGCAGGCCCAGGAGCAGCACGACAGCATGATCGCCCTCTACGAGAAGGCGGACAAGCTGCGCAAGGAGGCCGACGAGTCGCAGGAGAAGTTCATCGAGACCAAGCTGCTCGCCGACGAGGAGCACAAGAAGCACATCGAGTTCATCAAGCAGGTGCACGACTTCGACAAGATGCTCAGCGGTCTGAGGCAGAAGCAGAAGAAGGCCAAGAAGAAGAAGGAGGAGACCGCGGTCAAGAAGGAGGCCGAGGACATCTTCGACAAATTCAAGTCCGGTGAGAAGCTCAGCACCGAGGACCTGATGACCCTTCAGAAGTCTGGATACCTTTAGGCCCGATGAAGGACGGACCGGCTGGCCCGTCTTCTAAACATCTTAAACCAAATTCATTCTTCTTATTGAGAAATATTATATATTACCCGATTAATTGTAGTTAAGTGGGATAACATGGGCTAGTTCATAGAGTGCATCCCATCCCTTCTGACTGGCTAGCCCTGTCCCGCTTTCCCTTAACTCTTTTATACCACGTAAGGATTGTGAAGCCGAGGCGCTCCCATGGTGCTCGAGGGTTTAGGGAAGTCATTGCGCAGCGTGCTGGGCCGCATCAGCGATGCCAGCAATGTGAACGAGGACCTGGTCAAGGAGGTGTCCAAGGACCTGCAGCGCGCCCTGCTGCAGGCGGACGTCAACGTCCAGCTCGTCCTCGCCATCACCAAGAGGGTGGAGGAGCGCGCCCTCCAGGAGAGGCCTCCCGCGGGCAAGAGCGCCAAAGAGCATGTCATCAGGATAATCTACGAGGAGCTGGTGGCCGTTCTCGACCGCGGCGACCCCCTGCCCATGAAGGCCCAGCGCATCATGATGGTGGGCCTTTACGGACAGGGGAAGACCACCACCGCCGGCAAGCTCGCCTGGCAGTTCTCCAAGAAGGGATTCAAGGTCGGCCTCATCGCCGCCGACGTGCATCGCCCCGCGGCCTACGACCAGCTGCTGCAGCTGGGCGAGAAGGTGGGCGTGGACGTGCACGGTGAGCCTGGGAACGAGGACGCCCCCGCCATAGTGGAGAACGGCCTGAGGCGCTTCAAGGACAAGAACGTGATAATAATCGACACCTCCGGCCGCCACGGCCTGGAGGAGGACCTCATCCAGGAGCTCAAGGACGTCAGCGCCGTCGCCCGACCGGACGAGAGGCTGCTGGTGCTGGACTCCCAGGTGGGGCAGCAGGCGGGGCCGCAGGCGGCGGCCTTCCATGACGCGGTTGGTGTCACCGGCGTGGTGCTGACGAAGATGGACGGCACCGCCAAAGGAGGGGGCGCTCTGTCGGCGGTGGCGCAGACCAAGGCGCGCATAGTCCATCTCGGAGTGGGGGAGCAGATCCGCGACCTCGAGCCCTTCGACGCCGACCGCTTCATATCCCGGCTGCTGGGGATGGGGGACGTCCAATCGCTGATGGAGCTGGCGAAGGACAACGTCACCGACGCTGACGTCGAGGAGACCGCCCGCAACATGATGTCGGGGAGGTTCACCCTCAAGGACATGTACAACCAGATGGAGGCGGTCAACAAGATGGGCCCCCTGCAGAAGGTCATGTCGATGATACCGGGCTTCAGCAATATCGAGGAGAAGATGGACATGGAGGACTCGCAGCAGCGCCTGCGGAGGTACAAGGTGATAATGGACTCCATGACCGACGAGGAGCTGGAGGACCCCCGCATAGTGAAGGCGTCGCGGGCGAGGAGGATCGCCACCGGCGCCGGCGTGAGCGGCAGCGACGTGCGCGAGCTCATCAAGCAGTACAACCAGAGCAAGAAGATGATGAAAGGGATGCTCGGCAACCGCAAGATGCGCAAGCAGCTGATGAAGCAGATGCAGGGCGGCGACCTGGGGCTCTGAGATGAGGCGCTTCGTTATCATCGGCCACCGGGCCTCGAGCACCGGGGACTTCAAGCTGGACGACATCTGCGGCGGCGCCGGCCGTCTCGATGTGCTGCTGCGCTCGGTCAACTCCGCCTTCTTCCTCTCCCATGCGCTGCGGCGCGATGTGGAGGCCTATCTCATCCTCCAGGGCGGGAAGGACGCCCCCAAGACCCTGCGCCTCCGCGGCGATGAGCTCCGCTATCTGAACCCAGACGAGAGGAGCACCGCCTCGCTGGTCAGGAACGCCCTGTTGAAGCGGGGAGGGGAGGGCGAGCTGCGCGCCTCACCGGGGATATACGTTTCACGTGAAGACCTCGAGGAGGTGCTGGACCGCCTCGCGGCCGAGAGCGAGCTCATATACCTGAAGGAGGACGGGGAGGACATCCGCGAAGTGGAGCTCAGCGGCGACCTGACCTTCGTCCTCGGCGACGACCGCGACCTGAGCGAGGAGGAGGAGCGGCTGCTGGAGGGACACCCGCACCGGAGCGTCCGGCTCGGGCCGAGATCGTACCACACCGACCACTGCATAACCCTGGCGAACAACGAGCTGGACCGCCGCGGACTCTGAGCTGGAAAACGTTATTATGCTATCCCTGCCATCGTATAGGCGATGGTAGAGAGGATACCCCAACACCGCCATTGCCCCAGCTGCGGCAAGGCCTTCACCGGGAAGGACACCTACTGCAGCGATGTCTGCCAACAGGACAAGGAGGGCGAGGTGAAGGGGAGGAAGCGGCAGCTCCTCATGCTCTGGGGGCTTTCGGCGGTGGTGCTGATAATCGCTCTGCTGGCGGTGATGTGATGAGGGTGGCGGTAGGAGGGACGTTCAACGTGCTGCACGCGGGGCACATCTCGCTGTTCGAGAAGGCGTTCCAGATAGCGGACTTCCTCTCGGTGGGCATATGCTCCGACGAGTTCGCCTCCCGGTCCCGGGGCAAGGTCAACCCGCTCGCCGCCCGCATTGAGGCGGTCCAGGAGCTGCTCGATGAGTGGGGAGGGCGCTATGAGATCACCGTCATAGACCATCCCCACGGTACCGCGGCGGAGATGGACGACCTCGATGCCATCGTGGTGTCCGAGGAGACGGAGCCGGTGGCGGCGGAGATCAACGAGCTCCGCCTCAGCAAAGGCCTCTACCCTCTGCAGGTGCGCACCGTGCCGATGATCACCGACGAGAGCGGCCAGAGGATAAGCGCCTCCTCCATCGTCGCCGCCCGCAAGCGCATCTCCGTGGGCACCGAGAACCCCATCAAGGTGCAGGCGGTGCGTTCGGTGATGGAGAGGCTGTACGGCGTCTTCGAGCTCAGCTCGGTGGCGGCGGACAACGGCGTCGGCGAGCAGCCGATGGGCGAGGCGACGATAGAAGGGGCCAAGAACCGAGCCATCAACGCGCTGGGGGACAACGACCTGGGCATCGGCATCGAGGCGGGGGTCTTCGAGATGATCGACGGCATGTACGATGTGCAGTACTGCGCCATCGTCGACCGCGAAGGCACGCTCACCTTCGGCGCCGGATCAGCCTTCCGCTACCCGGACCGCGTCGCCGACGTGGTCCGCGGCGGCGCCACCGTCGGCGAGGCCTTCCCCCAGGTCTACGGGACCGAGGCCCTCGGCCGGTCCAAGGGCGCCATCGGATTCCTCAGCGAGGGCCTGCTTGACCGGCAGAAGCTGACCGAGCAGTCGGTGCTGGCGGCCATGGTGCCCCGCATACGCAAGGACCTCTACGAAGAATGA
>PUJZ01000052.1 GCA_003550345.1 Methanomassiliicoccaceae archaeon | reverse complement strand
CGCTGGTGCAGGGCCCAGTGCCACCATCGTTCCAGGTCGTCCACGCCCTTGATGTCGTTGCCCTTCTCATCGATGAAGGTCGCCGCCACCAGCAGGGCGGCGCCGCCGAGGCTCAGCTGCAGGCTCCCCTCCAGGACCCCGGCGGCCGCCATCCCGGTGGCGATCACGAAGCCCACCACGAACCCCCGGTTGTCGTACTTGCCCGCCAGCAGCAGGCCGATGAGCATCCCGGCCCCGATGGTCGCCGTCGCCATGTCGTTGATCATCATATAGCCCAGCCATATCCCGCTGGGGAAGGCCAGGGCCAAGGCCTTCCTCCTATCGAAGCAGCCCACGTCATAGGCCTGGTCCCCGTACTTGATCAGGGCGCCCAGCACAAGATAGGAGAGCGGCAGGGAGGCCAAGAACGGAGTGAGCAGGCCGTCCATATGCAGGAGGAGGTAGGCCAGGGAGAGGCTGGCTAAGGAGAGGGCGATGAACAACGGCCCCATCCTCCCCGAAAAAGGTCCACTCATCTCTGCCCCCCGGCGGAATCGCCTCCACCATAAAGACGCGACATTCTATATCAGCATGCGCTTCGTCCATCAACGTTTTCTATCAGGCGGTTCCTTTACGAACTGTGTACCGCGATTCCTCATTGCATTCGTACAGCCCCATAAGCGGCGAGGACCTGGGGAGCGTCCCCGTCCATGACCCTGAATCGTTGGACCATGTCATCCGGACCTGCCGCAAGGCGCAGAAGGATTGGATGTCGGCCAACCGCAAGAGGAGGGAGTACATGCTCACCCGCCTCCTGAGGCTTATGACCGAGAGGTCGGAGGACATATGCGCCACGGTGTCCAAGGAGACCGGGAAGCCCCTCGCGGAGGCGATGAGCAACGACCTCATGGCCTCGCTGGGCGCGGTGGACTACTGCATCGGCTGGCTGAAGCGTCACCCCGACGAGCTGGAGATACACCAGGGCAGCCTTGATGCCATGATGCGCTACATGGGCAGGAGGTCCTACGTCTCCTACCGTCCCCTCGGCGTGGTGGGGGTCATCGCGCCCTTCAACTTCCCTCTGGCAATACCTTTCAGCCAGACCGTGATGGCCGTTGCCTGCGGCAACGGCGTGGTCGTCAAGCCTTCGGCGCACACGCCGCTGAGCGGCCATCTCATCGAGGAGCTCTTCCGGGATGCTGGCTTCCCCGAGGGCCTGGTCAAGGCGGTGTCAGGCCCCGCCGTCGGGAGGGCCCTGGCCGCGTCTGACGTGGACAGGGTGGTCTTCACCGGCAGCAGCGAGGTGGGCCGCAAGGTCATGGAGTCGGCGGCGCAGAGGCTGACGCCGGTGACGCTGGAGCTGGGGGGCAAGGACCCGATGCTCGTCATGGAGGACGCCGACCTGGAGAGGGCCGCCTCGGCCGCGCTCTGGGGCGCCTTCGTGAACTCGGGCCAGGTCTGCGTCGCGGTGAAGAGGATGCTGGTGCACAGGGACGTCTACTCCCACTTCCTCGACCTGCTCCTCTACAAGATGGAGTCCCTGCGCCAGGGCGACGGCCTCGAGGACCCCTCGGTGTCGGTGGGCGCCATGATCGACGAGGCCTCGGTGGAGGACATGGAGGACCAGCTTCGCCGGGCGCTGGAGCAGGGCGGACGCGTGCTGGCGGGAGGCTCCCGGCCCGAGGGCATGGAGGGGAGCTTCTTCATGCCCACGGTGGTGGCGGACCTGCCGCCCTCCTCCGACCTGTGGAGGGAGGAGACTTTCGGGCCCATCGTGATGGTGCTGCCCTTCGAGGATGACATCGAGGCCGTCAGGCTCGCCAACGACTCCCCCTTCGCGCTCAGCGCCTCGGTGTGGACCAAGGACCTGGGGAAGGGTAAGAGGCTGGCTTCGGCCTTGCGCTCCGGCACGGTCATCGTCAACAACGTCCTCTACACCTACGGCCTCCCCGCGACGCCATGGGGAGGGAGGGACGAGAGCGGCTTCGGCCGCACCCATGGCCAATGGGGCATGATGGAGCTGATGGAGCCCCACCATATCCATGTGGACAGCGGCAAGTTCCCCCGCGACATCTGGTGGTCCCCCTATGACGAGGAGACCCTCGAGCTGAACCGGGCGATGATGGACGCCCTCTACCGCCAGAAGGGCCTGGCGAGGCTGCGCTCGCTTCTGAGGCTGCGCAAAGGGCTGAAGAGGCGCTGATCATCCGCTCAGGTAACCGAGGATGCTCTCCAGCATCCCGTCCGCCAGCTCCGGGTCGAGCCCCTCGTAGTGGCCCATGCTGAGATGCAGCTCGCCGTTGTGGCCGCAGCAGACCACCCCCAGGGTGGGCGGGCGTATGCCCGGGTAGGCCATGTACGCCCTCCTGATGCCCAGGGACCTGTCGATGGCGGGGTCCCAACGGAGGACGCCCACGTTGGTGATGAAGTACAGCGACCTCCCCTCCTCGTCGCCGCGGTACATCGCGTCGATGAGGGCGTCCATCTCCTCCAGGCTCTCCATGGAGGCGAAGGTGGCCAGGTCCTCCTTGCCCAGGCGGCCCTCCTCCCTCAGCGCCTGCACCCCCCGCCTCACCTCCCTTATGGCGTCGGGCATGCCCATCCCCCTCACGTCCCCGAGACGCAGCGCGAAGTTGGCGGACATGTTCGCTATGGACGGCGGGCGTGAGGACATGTACTGGCGGTTGTCGACCGTCGCCGACACGGAGGCCTCCTCCCCCTCGCCGGTGAGGTCGCGGAGGGTGAGGGCCATCGCCGCCATCAGCGCATCGTTGACGGTGGCGCCCTCCTCCCTCTTCCACCTCTCACGGGCGGCGGAGAAGCTGTCGGCGTCCAGGCTGCGCACGGCCATGCGGCCCCTTTCATTGGACAGGCCCCGGTACAGGGACGGCCAGGAGGAGAACGGGCCCGCCCCTCCGGCGGCCAGCCTCTCCATCTCCCCCTCCTGGAAGACCGTGGCGATGTCCCGGGACGGAAGCGAGGCGGCGGCGCCGACGAAGGCTTCCGGGTCCAGGTACAGGGTCATGAGCCTCTCGAAGAGATGCATCAGCGCCCGGCCGTCCCCCAGGGCATGGGCCATGGAGAGGGCGGCGGTGTCGCAATGCCCCTGGTGGGCGATGGCCAGGCCCCAGAGCGGGGGCCGGTGGGGGTCCACGGCACCGAAGCAGACGCCCTCCCCGTCGCCGCTGTAGCCATGATGCTCCTCGAGGACGTCGTCCACGCCGATGCCCGGGCGGTGCACCCAATATAGCCAGCCTTCATGATGCTCCATGGCGGCGCGCAGTATCGGCTCCTCGTCCATGAGCAGGGCGAGCGCCCTCCGCATGCCTTCGATGTCGATCCCCCTCTCGCAATGGGCGACCACGGTCATGCGGGTCTCCGACTGGCGGGCGAGATGATGGCTGAAGACATCGGTGGCGGAGGCGGGTACGGGGTCCACGGCTGTCCATGTCCGCGGCCGTAGAAGTCTTTTTCCTTGCCCCCCCGGTTCAGCCCTGGAAGCTGGAGATGACGTCGTACCCTTTGACGTCCACGCGGATGATGGCGGTCCCTGGGTCGCGCACGAAATCCTCCAGGTAGGGATGCCTCTCGATGAAGCGCTCCGCCACGGCGGCGCTCTCCTCGTCACCGCATTCCTCGGCCGTCCCCGCGGCGGTCACCGAGCTGGCCCGGCGTATGTCCGCCATGGGGTCGCTGCCTCGGTCATCGGCCATCAGCGCCACCCGCGGGTCGGAGAGCATGTTGCGGTACTTCCTGGTGTCCCGGGAGGTGGGGAAGTACAGGGCATCGAGGCCCTCGTCCGCGATGAAGGACACCAGGCTGGTGTGGGGATGCTCTCCTTTGGTGGCGAGGACGGCGAACGGCTGCGTGGTCATCAGCTCGCGTATCTTCTCATCCCTGTCCGTAGGAACCATGGCTGCCCCCTGTATCGGAATCGGCCGGCTCAGCGGCCTTCATCGCCAGGTATGCGAACGCATGATATCAATACATTTGCCCCTGTTTCGACAGGTGGAACTCCAGAGCCTGCTCACCATCGATCTCCACCGTGAACCTGGCCCTCTTCCAGCCGCCGACATGCACCGTCCTCTGCTTCACCGTCACCGACCTTCCGTCTATCTCCGTCGCGAAGGATCCCATGGGGGCGGTGAAGCCCATCCTCTTCAGCAGCGTGCCGTTGTGGCTTATGTCGACCCTGCGCGCGAAGAGCCCCGCCTGCTGGAAGCTGAGCACGTCTCCGGGCGACAGCTCCAGCTCCGTGCTGTCCCTCCTTCCGTAACGGTCGATGTACGAGCCCTTCTCCGTTCCCGTCATGGTGGCGTCACAGT
>PUJZ01000007.1 GCA_003550345.1 Methanomassiliicoccaceae archaeon | reverse complement strand
GGGGGAAGCTTCGACAAGTTTTACCTCAACTCTAATCCGGTGAAGAAACATGTAGTTCGATCAATCTTTCGGTTGCCGAATTGCATTATCGCGTTATCCCAATACTGGTATAGTTTTCTTCATGGTTTAGTAGACGCTGATAGATTGAGAATCGTAAACAACCCTGTAGATTGCAAGAGATTCAATGGCAATCGATCAAAAGAGAAGCCTGACACACCCCATAGAGTTCTTCTCCTTGGATGTGTCGGCCGACGCAAAGGACATTTCGATGTGTTGAGAGCAATACCTTTGGTATTAAAGGAGTCGGACGTTTCGGTAATATTTGCTGGTTCAGACGAAGTGGGCGGAGAAACGGACGAATTAAAGAGAATCGCGGAGCAATACCGAATAGCCAGCAAAATTCACTTTTTGGGCCCAGTTTCGGGAACGGCGAAGGTCGACCTCTTAAGTACATCATCTATCATGATTCTACCTTCATACGGTGAAAACATGCCGATTAGCGTTATGGAAGGGATGGCCTCGAGGTTGCCCATAATTGCTAGCACTGTAGGCGCTTTACCGGAGTTGCTCGACGATGGAAGCTTAGGAATTCTAGTTCAACCTGGTGACTATAAGGCAATAGCAGATGGAATCATTCATCTGATTGCAAATCCGCAAGTGTCATACTCAATGGCACAACGAGCTTATGACAAAGTATGGAGAGATTATGATATCGAAAACATATCACGTGGAGTTAACGAAATATATGAACACGTGTGTGCATCGTAACATTCCATTAGATGAAATCCGCTGTTAGCCTCCAAGTCGGGCCAAGACACTTGGGTCGATGATCACTTACAGAGTTGTATTTATGCCAACATTGGATAGCGATTTGTGTATACAAGAATGGACGTATCTACTCCGAGGATAGCTTGGGTATTCCCAACGTCGCGCTAAACCGCTCTATACTAAAGAATTGGTGTTCTGCTCGGCAAAGGCTTGATCGGCACGTAACTTGCTAAAGATTGTCGAGGCAGAGCCCGAATCGTACTGCGAGCTACGATTCTTTTCTACACCGATTCAAAGACACAAGGAGACAGGCTATGGTCTTTGTCTCCAGGGAAGGGAACGGCTATGACGCAACGATCCACACAACTCAGTTTTGTTATCCTTGTCCTCTTTTCGGCGGGTCTTCTGTATGCTGTAGATCCTCCTCCCGGACTCCGCATATTTCAGGAGGCACCTGAGATTCCTGATGGCGGATTGCCTATCGGCAGTTCGGTAAGTAGGACGGTCGGCGTTGCACCATTGAGTGTACACTTCTTTGCTGACTTTGCGATGCAGAGTGATCGAACTAATAGATTTCGGAATTATGATTATACGTGGGACTTTGATGATCCGACGAGCGGTAAGTGGGCTACGACGGGGAAACCGAAAAACCTGGCCAAAGGCGCTGCCGCGGCGCACGTGTTTGAGGAACCGGGGACGTATAACGTAACGTTGCAGATAAGTGACCATAACGGGGTTGTTGGGACGGAAAGCTACACCATAACCGTAGTTGACCCCGATATTTTTTACGAAGGTGACAAAACGACTTGCGTTACCGATGGCGGTAGTAATGATTTCAGTGGTTGCCCAAGCGGTGCACGCAGAATCGCTACTGATGATCTCTCGTCGGTTGTCCAGTATGCCCAGGCGGGACATCGAGTTCTCTTCCATCGCGGGTCGGCGTGGACTACAGGAAGTTTGAACTGGCCAGCACATGAGGGCCCGGTGACGATCGGTGCGTATGGCGAGCGTGATAATCCTCCCCGCATAACAGTATCTGGCGATTTCCTTCAAATGAGCGGCAGACAAGATTGGCGTGTCATGGACTTAGATTTAGAAGGGGATGGGTCGGGGAACTCGTTCGGGGGAGTCCATACTGGTGTCGTGAAGAACTGGCTATTGCTTAGAGTGAGGTCTGAAGGATTCAGTACGGCATTGCAACTGTATCGCCACGAGGCCCCGCTAGCTAAGTATATCGCAGTTGTAGATTCTGAACTAGCAAGTGTTAGTACAACCGTCTTTATCAATGTTGAGTATTCAGCGCTTCTTGGGAATACAATACGGGATTCGGACGATTCTCATAACATAAGATTCCGCGATGGCTGGAAGACCGTAATCGGGCACAACGCGGTCTACGGCGCTTCCGATTGGGGGCACGCGCTTACGCTTCGTCGTGGTGACTTCTTCATAATATCGGATAACATATTCGGTTCATCAGGCGAATGGCCTGTATCAATTCGAGCAAGTTCCGGCGATGCTTCTCAGATCAACGATGGGGTGGTCGAGCGGAATCGGTTTATTGCGGACTACGGGACTATTCATACCGTGGTGCAGCGTCACTTAGTCATCATGGCGCAGAATATTACCGTGCGGAATAATGTATTCGACGGGACAGGCGGGCATTCCAACTATCATGGTATTGCCATATTTTCCCAAGCGGGCGAGCCTGACGCTTTCGGCACTGAGATTTACAACAATAGCATCTACTATGATATATCCCACCTTACGGGAGACAATTTCTACCTTGTTAGTATTTCGAGCAGCATAACAGATACGACTGTAAGGAATAACTTAGCGTCGTTCCCTGATGGCGAAGGTGGAGTCCGGGGTGGTGTTATTTCGGATAGTAGCGCATCAGGGGAAACTACTGAATCCAACAATCTGCTGATTGCTGATCCCGGTTTCTACGATCCCGACAATGGCGACCCGCTATCTCGTGACTTTCGCATAGATACGAACGTAGCAGGGGCGACAAGCGTGATCGATCAGGGCACCGATGTGCCGGTATACGATGATTTCGATGGAGACGCTCGTCAACCGGGGGATTATGACTTGGGAGCATTCGCGATTACTGAACATTAAAATCGATAGGAAGTCGTATCGGACGTCCGTCTGGTCTCACTGACGTGGGCTCTATTGTCAAAGACCACTCAACGAGGAGGTCGTAAGCTCCTCCATCCCCCCGCTCAAGCTGCAGCCTGAGCGGCTGTAGAAACTGCTTCTGGACCATCAGCCTCACCCGGGAATGGGGATCCGATGAGTTCGTTTGAGTAGGCGGGGTGACGCCCGTACACGATTTCTCCTCTGCCACATTTTCTATACCGAGCTTATCACTGCGTCTCAAGCGTTCTTCGCTGCCACCTTTTCCGCAATAGTTTATTGGGTTGTGCTCCTGCATTCCACCGATCAACGCAACAAGCGCTGCATACTCAGGGGGCGTGAGTTAGTCAGAGCGCTTCCTCGCTCGGGTGTTCAGCCGAATCTTCAACCAATACGGACTTCGTCTTCGGAGATTAATTCGTAGTCGGTCTTTCTCGGCCATACTCTGCGACTAAGACCCAGCGCGTTTTCTATCGATCCGTTCCCAGGAGTTGGAAAGGTTGTAGATTTTGGCGTCGATGCCCAGTTAATCACAATGCGTGAGGTGCCCGCGATTCTCCAGCCCATAGTCGAAGGTAATCGAACGGGGCAGGTCTTCATGCGACCTTGAGAGCTGTTTAGTGGATGCGGAGGCGATCTCCTCCGGAGCGCGGTGGGGATGTTTTTCGACAATGGTGAGGCCAAGTGTTCGCTCCTGAAGCACCATAAGTGTAGCCTTACTTTGTCGGGTTACCGCGGTGTCTGCCCCCCAGTAGCCGCATTCACTGCGGTTGTTGGTCAGCTCGGGTCGCTCCTCCATACCGGTTTGCCCGCGGATCAACGCGCGCTTAGGGCTTTTGTACTTGGTGTGCCCGGCAGGGCGCACTGATTTGGCGGTGAAAGTCTTTCGCAGGTCCAACAGGGGAAATCGCTGGCCGAACCGCATGGGGCCCATAGCGAGGTGGAATCTGAAAGAAGGTGAAGGCAAATTGTTGGTCCGACGAACAGGAAGCGCATAGAAGGCAGTCATACGGGGTAAGGAGTGCAATATTCTCGAACCCCGATACCTATACGGAAGCTATGGCTGTAGATGCGACGGACATAAGCGTGAAGGTGGGGTTGCGCATTCCCCGCGGTAGATTTTGCTGTCGGTTGGAGATAGCTACCGATGGCGGGAGACAGCGTGGGAAGTGCAAGAGTAAATTCCTCAAACGTCCGCACCCCCAACCAGCAAGTTTTGCGGGCGGGGAACGCTTTTTGTCCCCGTAATCTTCTCTGCGTTCCGAGGCGAACCCCTGATCGTACTAATATTGGAATTCTCTATTGCGAGTATGTCGCTTCGGAGACAGTAAGTGACCTCCCTGGTGCCTCTCGCCCTTTTTGGCTGGCCGCTCGTAACTGTGATTGCGTTCTTGCGCTTACCGCCGCAGCGGGCGGTGCTGGTTTCAGTGATAGGCGGGGTGCTCTTACTTCCAATGGAGTCGTACAATTGGCCGGGTATCCCCACGTCTGACAAGACGGCAGCCATTGCAGTCGGG
>PUJZ01000038.1 GCA_003550345.1 Methanomassiliicoccaceae archaeon | reverse complement strand
TCCGCCGGCTGGCCCTCGGAGTCGAGCACCGTTCCCGACACGGTGTTGCCGGCCCCGGCCGCCACCGGGGCGGCGACGGGCAGCATCGAGAGCAGCAACGCTGCCATCAATACCGACACCAGAAGGACGCGGCGCATGCCTGTTCATCCTTTCGCGGGCATAAAATCCTTTTCCATGCTCCTACAGCTTCGCTATGCCCCTCTGCAAACGTTTAATACGGCTAGCAAGATGGGACAAGATTAGCTCGGGAGATGGATATGGACAGGGCCGATAGGGTGTACAGCAAGGAGGAGGTCATGGCGACCATGGAGCCCCTGGTCTCCACCTGGTTCCAGGAGAGGTTCCAGCAGCTCAGCGACCCCCAGGCCCGCGCCATACCGGTGATACACGGGCGGCGCAGCGTCCTGGTGTCCTCCCCCACCGGCTCCGGCAAGACCCTCACCGCCTTCCTCTCCATCATCAACGAGCTCCCCCGCTACGCCTCCGAGGGCCGCCTCGAGGACCGCATCTACTGCGTCTACGTCTCGCCGCTCAAGGCGCTGGCCAACGACATCAACCGCAACCTCAACCAGCCGCTGGAGGAGATGCGCGAGGTGGCCGAGCGCCATGGCATGGACTTCCCCGGCATACGGGTGGCGGTGCGCTCCGGCGACACCACCCAGTCGGAGAGGCAGAAGATGGTGCGCAAGCCGCCCCACATCCTCATCACCACCCCCGAGTCCCTGGCGCTGGTGATGAACGCCCCCCGCTTCCGCGAGAGCCTCGCCCGCATGGAGTGGCTCATCATCGATGAGATCCACGACATCTGCGACTCCAAGCGGGGCGCCTTCCTCTCCCTGACGATGGAGAGGCTGCGCCACTTCTGCGAGACCGGCTTCACCCGCATCGGGCTGTCCGCCACCCTGGCCCCCATCGAGGCCATCGCCGGCTTCCTGGTGGGCAACGACGGCGGCAGGATGAGGGACGTGGCCCTGGTGGAGGCGCAGACGAGGAAGGAGCTGGACCTGCAGGTGATATGCCCCAGCGAGGACATGGGCTCCCAGCCCTACGAGATCGTCAACGCCCAGATGTACGACCGCCTGCTGGAGATGGTGGAGGCCCACCGCACCACCCTGATATTCACCAACACCCGCGGCGGCACCGAGAGCGTGGTCTACAAGCTGCGGGAGCGGGGCCTGGAGAGCATCGAGGCCCACCACAGCTCCCTGAGCAAGGAGATGCGCCTCGATGTGGAGGAGAAGCTGAAGCGCGGCGAGCTGCGCTGCGTGGTGTCCTCCACCTCGCTGGAGCTGGGCATTGACATCGGGTCGGTGGACCTGGTCTGCCAGATCGGCTCCCCCAAGTCGGTGGCCAAGGGGCTGCAGCGCATCGGCCGCAGCGGGCACAGCATGGGCCAGGTGGCCAAGGGGAGGCTGCTGGTCTTCGACCAGGACGACCTGGTGGAGTGCGCCGTGCTCTGCCGCGCCGCCCACCGCGGCAACATCGACCGCGTCAGCATCCCCCGCGACTGCCTCGACGTGCTGGCGCAGAGCCTGGTGGGCATGAGCCTGGAGCGGCGCTGGAAGCTCTCCGAGGCGCTGGAGCTGGTGCGGGGATCCTACTGCTTCCAAAACCTGGAGGAGGGGAAGATGCTCTCCGTGCTGCGCTACCTGGGGAGCCGCGATGAGTACGAGGGGGTCTACGCCAAGCTCTGGTTCGACGAGGAGGAGGGCCGCTTCGGCCGCCGCCGCGGCTCGCGCATGATATACTACCTCAACCTGGGGACGATACCGGAGGAGTCCAACTACCGGGTGGTGAACAACCATGGCGCCCAGGTAGGCGAGCTGTCGGAGAAGTTCGTGGAGAGGCTGGGCGGGGGCGACATCTTCGTCCTCGGCGGCCGGTCCTTCGAGTTCGTGCGCGCCAAGGGCATGCGCGTCTACGTGAAGGAGGCCCAGGGCAAGAAGCCCACCGTGCCCTCCTGGACGGGGGAGACGCTGCCCCGCTCCTTCGACCTCTCCATGGAGGTGGCCTCCTTCCGCGGCGAGATGGCGTCCCGGCTGGGGGAGGAGGACGGGGAGCTGATGGATTGGCTGATGGAGGACTTCGACATCGATGCCGGCTCCGCCCGCTCCGTGCTCGGCTACTTCCGCGAGCAGGCGATGACCGCCGGCCTCGTCCCCGACTCGAGGACGCTGATGGTGGAGGAGTACGTGGACCCGTCCGGCAACCACAACCTGGTCTTCCACTTCCCCTTCGGGCGCCGGGTGAACGACGCCCTGTCGCGCGCCTACGCGCACCGCATCTCCTCCCAGCACCAGTGCAACGTCTCCATATCGATAAGCGACGACACGTTCATGATCTCCGCCCCCCGCAAGCTGGACGTCCACTCGGTGCCCTCGCTGCTCCGCAGCGGGGAGCTGGAGGGGGTGCTGCGCAAGGCGGTCAAGGACAGCGAGCTCTTCAAGCAGCGCTTCCGCCACACCGCCTCCCGCTCCTTCATGATACTCCGCAACTACCGCGGCCGCCAGGTCTCGGTGAGCAGGCAGCAGACCCGCTCCAGCCATCTCCTCGACGCGCTGTCGGGCATCGAGGGCATGCCGGTAATCGAGGAGACGTTCCGCGAGATACTGGAGGACGACATGGACCTGCACAGCGCCCGCTCCGTGCTGCAGGCCATCGAGGACGGCGACATGGAGGTGAGGGGCATGCCCTTCTCCGGCACGCCCTCGCCCTTCGCCCACAACGCCATCCTCTCCGGGTACTCGGACATAGTCCTGATGGAGGACCGCAGCGCCCTGCTGCGCGAGCTGCACCGCAAGGTGCTCAGCCGCGCCATGGGCTCGGCGGTGCGCGAGTTCGAGTTCGAGGACGGCGACGTTCTCCCCTACTACCGGGAAAAGATCGGCGAGGCCCATGACAAAAACTCGTTGGTGTCGCTGCTGCGCCGCGCCGGCCCGCTGCGCATATTCCGGGAGAGGGGCAGGAACATCTACCCCTACGTGCGGGCGGAGCGCCGCGAGGCGGACGCCTGGGCGCGGGAGCTCCTCCGCGAGGGGAGGATCGCCTCGGTGTTCCTGGACGACTTCCATTTCGTGGCCGCCGACGAGCTCCCCTACTACGCGGCCGCCACCCGCCGGGAGCGGGAGCTCAACGAGCTCGACCAGGCCGTCCTGGCAAGGATGGACGCCCCCCGCTCCCTCGAGGAGCTCGCCGCCGAGCTGGAGGAGAGCGACGACCGCGTCTTCCGCTCCCTGCGCAAGCTCGAGGCGATGTACCTCATCGGCCGCGTCGACGTGCGGCGCGGCCGCTGGATGTTCCAGCGCCTCTCCCTGGAGCTGCCCGACCGGCAGGAGGCCCTGGACCGCATCGTGCAGAGGCACCTGGAGTGCTTCGCCCCCGCCACCGCCGAGGAGCTGGCCTTCGCCCTCTCCCTCGACAGCGAGGAAGCGCAGCGTACCCTGGACGACCTGGTCAACGAGGGGCTGCTGTCGCGGGGCAGGTTCCTGGTCTCGGAGCATGAGCAATACATGCTGCGCGGCGACCGCCTGCGCCTGCGCAGCGGCGGCGAGGTCTTCGACCATGCGAGCGTGGAGCGGCACCGCCGCTCCAAGACCTCCTCCTACTCCTGCGCCGAGTCCATGGTCTCATCGCTGCTGGCGGTGGGGAGCCCGCTGGACGTCTACCACCGCGTCAAGGGCTTCGACCTGGAGGCCTGGTCGCAGGCCCGCGCCAGCGGCCGCATCCTCCTGGGGAGGTTCCTCAAGGGCAAGGTGCGCTATGTCCTCGACGAGGACGTGCCCATGCTGGTCAAGGCCTACCGCCGCGAGCCGCTGCGCCCGGGCGACGAGCAGCTGCTGCAGCTGATGGAGTCCGAGGGCGGCCTCAGCCTCCGGCAGCTCGTGTCCGCCACCGGGCGCGACAAGGCCGAGCTCAAGGAGGCGCTCGACCGCCTCGACCGCAACGTGTGGGTGCACCGCCGCCACGAGGACCGCGAGGACTGGGGGTCGGAGAACTTCTACCTGCCCCTCGAATGCTCGCCCTACGAGGGCGACCCCTGGAGGGAGATGATCGCCCGCCTCGTCCGCGGGCTGGGGCCGGTGCCGCCGTCGGCGCTGGCCTCGATGCTGGGCCTGCCGCAGGAGGCGGTGCGCAGCTACGCCCACGACCTGGGCGCCACCAGCATAGCGGTGGGCGAGGCCCACGCGCCCATGCTGGTCTTCCCCGAGGAGGTGCCGGCCATACTGGAGTCGAAGCCCTCCGGCGACCGGGCCCGGGCCGCCTCGCTCTTCGACCCTGACGCCCAGCCCCGCTGGGCGGAGATCGCCGCCCGCTACGGCGACCGCCTCGTCTACCCGCTGATCCGCGGCAGCTCCATACTGGGGGCGATGGAGGTCTGGGAGATGTCCGGGGTGGTGGAGGTCCGCTCCATCGACCTCGACGAC
>PUJZ01000079.1 GCA_003550345.1 Methanomassiliicoccaceae archaeon | reverse complement strand
GATGACAAAAATATATAAACAATATAACATTAACAAAACGATTCACATGTGGGAGCAGAAGGAAGTCTCGGAACTGAAGGTCAACAGGTACGTCAACATCGATGACGAGCCCTGCAAGATCACATCCATAAGCACCTCCAAGCCTGGAAAGCACGGAGGGGCCAAAGCCAGGATAGAGGGCACTGGAGTGTTCACGGGCTCCAAGAGGACCATGGTGTCCCCGGTCAAGGCCAAGGTGCAGGTCCCGATGATCGACAAGCGCCGGGCCCAGGTGCTCTCCATCGCCAACGACGAGGCCCAGCTGATGGACCTTGAGACCTACGAGACCATCACCATGCCCATACCAAGCGACCTTGATTCGCCTCTTGAGGAGGGCGGCGAGGTCATGTACCTGACCGCCATGGGGCGGCAGCGCCTGATGTGAAGGACCCATGTTGCCTGGTGTCAGCTTCGCCGATGCCGAGCATTCCTTCGAGGATGCCGATTACGTCATAATGGGGGTGCCGTTCGACCGGACCACCTCCTTCCGGGCGGGTTGCCGGGACGGCCCGCAAGCGGTGCGGAAGGCATCTTACAACTTCGAGATGCACCTTTTCGAGCATGGCCATGACGTCGGAGATCTGAAGGTCCATGACATGGGCGACCTCGAGGACCATGTGCACGTGGACCACATGGTGGATTCCGCCTACATCGAGGCCTCCCGCATCGTGGACGCCGGCAAGTTCCCAATCACCATCGGCGGTGAGCATTCCGTCACCATCCCAGTGGTCAAGGCGTTTGGCGATGGCGTGTCTGTAATCTGCGTTGACGCCCACACCGATTACCGTCAGGAGTACATGGGACTGAAGAACAGCCATGCCTGCGTGATGCGCCGCTGCGCCGACCAGGTGGGCGAGTCCAACGTGGCGGTGATAGGCGCCCGTTCCATCTCCAAGGAGGAGAAGGATGAGGGGCTGCCTTTCTTCGTGGACTCCTTCTCCATACTGGATGAAGGCATGGATCAGGCCATCGAGAGGGTCATGGACCATATCGGCAACGACCGCATCTATCTCACGGTGGACATAGACGGCATCGACCCCGCCTACGCACCGGGAACGGGGACGCCGGAGCCTTTCGGGATAACGCCCTATGACGTCAAGAAGTTGATTGGCGCCATCGGCGAGCGCATGGTGGGCTTCGATGTGGTCGAGGTCTCGCCCCCCTATGACAACGGCAGCACCGCCGCCCTCGCCGCCCGCCTCATCAGAGAGGCGATGGCGGTAAGCTCCCGCATGAGGTGATGCTCTGGACCTGGCGGTGATGCTCAGCGCTCTAGGCCTGGTGTCAGTGGCGGAGCTGGGGGACAAGAGCATGTTCGCCGTCATCGCTCTGGCGACCCGCTACGGCCGCAAGGGGGTCTTCGTCGGCGCCCTCTCCGCCCTCATCATCGTATCCGTCATAGGGGCGCTGCTCGGGACCACGGCGTCCATACTCATCGACGAGAACATCATACAGCCGTTCGCAGCCCTGGTGTTCCTTGCTTTCGGCACATACATGCTCCTGAAGAAGGATCCCGCCGAGGATGAGGACGAGGTGTACAAGGTGCGCTCCGACAGCGGGGTCCTGGCATCCTTCTCGCTGATAGCGGTCATGGAGATGGGGGACAAGACCCAGATAGCCATCTTCGCGCTGGCGGCGTCAACCGGCGATCTGATCTCGGTGGTACTGGGGGCAGCCATTGCATTCACCGTGCTGGTGGCGATCGAGGTCTACCTCGGAGACAAGATAGGCAAGAGGATCTCGGCGAAGAAGATGAGGATGGTGGCCGGCCTGGTGTTCCTGGCATTCGGCGTCGCCTATCTGTTGCAGTGGCTACTCTGAACGGGCCAGCCTCTCCTGCAGTTGCTTCTGGATGAGGTCCGCCCTCTCCGCCGCCTTCTGCGGCGAGGAGGATTCGGAATATATGCGGAATATGGGCTCCGTGCCCGAGGGGCGCAGAAGCACCCATCCATCATCATGGATTATCTTCACGCCGTCGGTCTCGTCCAAGCGCTCGTCCGCGAACAGCTCCTTGGCGTAGACCTGCAGCCCCATCTTGAGTCCGTCGGGGCAGGGGAACTTGCGCTTTTCAGTATGGTACACCGGCAAGGAGGCCGCCTGCTGCGACAAGGGGCCGTGCCTCACAACCGCCTCGAGCATCTTGGCGGCGGTCATCGGTCCGTCGCGGCAGTGCTGGTGCTCAGGGAATATGAGGCCTCCGTTCTCCTCCCCTCCGAAGAGCGCGTCGATCGCCATCATCCGGCGGGCGACCACCGGCGACCCCACCGGCGTGTACTCCACAGTCCCGCCGCAGGAGAGCACGACCTCCTCCACCATCGATGAGCTGCTGACCGGGGTCACCACAGTTCCCTTGCTCTTGGCGAGGGCCGCTTTCGCTATGATCGCCAGGCTCTTGTCGCCGCTGAGGTAGTTGCCCTCGTCGTCCACGAAAACCGCCCGGTCGGCGTCACCGTCGAAGGCCACGCCGAGGTCGGCTCCGCTGGCCTTGACCAAGGATATCAGGTCTCTCAGGTTCTCCTCGGTGGGCTCGCTGGGATGGCCGGGGAACTTACCTTGTGGGTCAGCGTTGACGGTTATCGTCCTCACCCCCAAGCGGTCCATCAGCCGCGGCCCCGCCGAGTAGGCGGCGCCGTTGGCGCAGTCCATCACCACCGTCAGGCCCGCGGACCTGATGGCATTGGCATCTACCAGCTCCGTGACCGCGTCCAGATATGCGTCCTCGGCCTCGGGGGCGCTCCGCATCGACCCCACACTCTCCCAGTCGGCGCACTCCATCTTCGAGAAGAAGAGTTCCTCGATGTCCTGCTCCTTGTCACGGGGAAGTTCGGTGCCGTCGCTGTCAACGCACTTGATGCCGTTGAACTCGGGAGGGTTGTGCGAGGCGGTGACCATCACCCCTCCGTTGACATCCTCATGCGTCCGCACATAGTGTTGGAGAACAGGAGTGGGCACGATGCCGAGCTCTATCACGTCCGCCCCTGCGGCGGTTAGTCCGGCGGAGGCCGCCGAGGAGAGCATGTCACGCGAGGTCCGGGTGTCGGTGGCCAGCGCTATCCTGCCGCCCATGTAGCAACCTATCGCTTTCCCCAGCTGCATGGCGAGGACGCAGTCCATGCCATCGTTGACTATGCCCCGCACTCCGTTGGTGCCGAAAAGCCTGCCCTTCATGGAATCATTCCCTGCGGGATGTTATCAGTATGTGGATCGTGTCCGCGCAGTCCTTGCAGCGGTCGGCGGACTTCTCCACCGCCTCCAGCAGACCCTTGGCCATCATGGTGCCGCGGAAGTCCATGTCCGCCATGAGGATCTTGGTGAGGGTGGATACGTTGAGGTCATCGATGACCCTCTCCTGGGACTTGATGCTCTGGATGCACTTGAGGGTGTCCTCCTCGTCGGCCCCCAGCCTCTCCACTGCTCGCAGCAGCATCTTGCTTGCCAAGGTGAGCTCGTAGCAGATGGCGCGGAGCGCGTCCCATATGTGACCAGGTATCTCGATCCCCGCCTCGATGATGAGCTGCACGTGGATGGCGCCCTCCATGGCCCAGTCGGCGATGCGGTCCATCTTGCGCACAAGGTGCATCAGGTCCTCCCTCTCCCGCGGGTCGAGCTCCCCCTTGCTCAGCTTGAATGCCAGACGGTCCTCTATGCGGTCCGCCTCCTTCTCGCTGAGCACCAGGCGGTTGATGGCCCCCATGGCGGTGTCCTCATCCCCTTTGGCCATCGCCGTCACCGCCCTCTCCAGCTCGTTGACGGAATCGATGATGATCAGACCATGCTCTCTCATGCCTTTGAGGACGAAGTCCTCTCTCCTCCTCCCGAACCAATCCAGCAGGGACCTGCCTTTCTTGTCACTCAAGTCTGATCGCCTCCGATATTCCCTCCCGGGGCCGTTTGTACACCATGGACATCTTGCGGTTGAACACCAGGTTCAAGCTCTCACCTATGGCGGGCGGCTCTTGGTGCTTGGGGATGTTGTACTCCACGATGTCGGCGCTCTTGGCCCTGGTTACCACCCTCCAATAGCTGCCCAGGTATATCACCTGCAGCACGGTGGACTCCAGGCCTTCCTTGGCGGCGTACACGTACTCCGGCCTCACCGAAAGGATCACACCGTCGTTCACCTGGAAATGCCGGTTGCCGCCCACCTTGACATCGGTGCCGTCCCTCAGCCTTACCAGAAGATTACGGTCGTCCTTTCCTGAGACCATCCCCTCCATGAGGTTGGTCTCCCCTATGAAGTATGCGGTGAATAAATTGTTCGGTCGTCGGTACAGGTTCATGGGAGTTTCGGTCTCCACGATGCCGCCGTTGCGCATGACCACGATGCGGTCGGAGACCGACATCGCCTCGTCCTGGTCATGGGTCACATGAACCACGGTTATGCCGAGATCCTTCACCAGGCGACGGATCTCGTAGCGGAGGTCCATCCTCACGCGGGCGTCCAGGGCCGAGAG
>PUJZ01000016.1 GCA_003550345.1 Methanomassiliicoccaceae archaeon | reverse complement strand
CATCTTTTTGATGATGCAGTTGCGTTGTTCTTCCGTCTTGCCGTTCATTCTCAATATATAGAGATGTCCACTGGAGGATAAATGGTCGAGATATTGGACATCCAAATTTTTGAAAACCTCATTATATCTTCGGATGATTCTTTGTCTCTTCTCCAGAATATCTTCATACCTGGCCAACTGCCCGAGCCCCAACGCGGCGGCGAGGTCAGTCATGTTGTTTTTGTATCCGGGATAGACGATATCGTATTCCCAGGAACCGGCATCCGTCTTTGACAAGGCATCTTTGCTTTGTCCATGTAACGATAGCAGTTGGTATTCTTTGTAGATGTCCGAATCGGAAAAATTCGGAATATCCAACCAGGTCACGGCACCGCCTTCGGCGGTTGTCAAGTTCTTGACGGCATGAAAGGAAAAGCAGGTGAAATCGGCTACGGCGCCGCTTCGTTTCCCTTTATAGGTAGCCCCGAGCGAATGGGCCGCATCCGCTACGACGACAATCCGTCCGAAAGCCTTCTGTAATTCGTTTTTCGGTCTGAACTTGTCTCTTTCAGAATGGACAACTTCAAATATCTTGTCATAGTCGCACATGATGCCGGCGATATCGACCGGGATGATGGCTTTCGTCTTTTCCGTGATGGCGGCGCGCATTTGCTCGTAGTCCATCTCGATTGAGTCTTTCTTCGTGTCAACGAGCACGATATCGGCACCGACATGTTCAATGACGCTGGCACTGGCCGTATAAGTGTAAGCCGAGGTGATGACTTCATCACCGGGCCCCACACCGAGCAGGCGGAGCGTCAGTTCCATGGCGGCGGTGCCGCTGTTAAGACAGACAGTCTTTTTTGTCCCGCAATATTCGGAAAGCCTCTTTTCGAACTCTTTGGTCTTCGGTCCCGTGGTGATCCACCCGCTTTTCAAGACTTCGACGACCAAATCGATTTCCCTTTGGGTGATGTCGGGGGGAGAGAAGGGTATGCGTCTCACAGTATCCCTCGTTTCATAGGTTCCGGGTCTCTTAAAACTTGATTTACAAATCAATCGGCGAAGAGGTTGTAGACCTTACTCGAATAGTTACGTTCTTGTAGATTCTTGATCATGTCATGCCGATGGGTGTGGCTCGCGATGAGGATGCCGTCGTGTCCGTGGTCATGGATGCTCTCGTATCCTATGACAGGGACACCGAAGAGTGTCTGCCCTTGTTTATCCTTTTCGTCGTCGATGACTGCGGCAACGGTTATAGAGAAATCGGTCTCATCTTTTATCACTTGCAGGATGAGTTCGGCGACTTCTCCGGATCCATAAAGGATCAAACGACAAGGGAGCTCGGTGATGGTCTCTTTCAATGCCGAAAGTACATTCCTGCGCGATGATAGATACATCGAACGCAAGGAGCGAAAATATGTCAATTTCAAATAATTCTTGTGTTCGACACCTTTCTTGGTCAACGAATAAGAAACTGTTTTCGGGCTTTGATACTCTCGTTTCATTAGGCCTCTGCTTTCAAGGTCATCCAAGTAGCCGTTCGTGGTTGAGACGGAAAGCCCCACGATTTGACAAAGTCTCCTTTGGGTCAAATCGGATTCTTCATGGATGGTTTCCAACATCTTGAACTCGTTGAAGGTCTTGGTCGGTCTATAGAAGGGGTTTTCGCTTCCCATAAGATACTCCTATTGTTCGTTCTTCTAACAATCAGATTATATCATGACCCGAAAAAAAATCATACACTTGAGAGAATTATTCCATGAAATTTTGCGAGTGATGAAACAAACCGGCCGAAAAAGAAAAGAAAAAAGTGCGGTCCTTACCTGTATTCAAGAAAGGAATCTTTCGGCAGGCATTGGAATCCACACTTGCAGACTGATACATCAGAAACGACATGGATTTATCGCAACCGTAACAATTCTTTGAATTATATGTTGGTCCAAATTGATTGAAAACGATAGGGAGTTCTTGTTCATACAACCAACCTTGGTTTCATGTTCAAAAATCGTCTTGTTATCATGTACAGGGTTTCTACGCTTTGGCCTGTACATCGTTCTTATAGCTCGTGATCGATTGGGCGAGTTCCTGTTTGATTTCCTGCAGGGACTTTTCATAGAGGCAGTTTCTCATCCGCGGGAAGTCGATGGAATCGCCGTTCTTTGTGGTCTTTTCGACATAGATCTTGTCGTTGGCGGTTCTTTCCATGTCCTTTTCTTCGGTAATCAGAAGTTCTTCATAGAGTTTCTCTCCCGGGCGGAGACCGACATATTCGATGTCGATATCCCTTCCCACACGGAAACCGGCGAGTTTGATCATCTTTTCTGCTAGGTCTTTGATCTTGATGGGTTCACCCATATCGAGGATGAAGATCTCTCCGCCTTGGGAGTAGACGGCGCTTTGGAGAATGAGGCCCACCGATTCGGGGATGGTCATGAAATAGCGCTTGATGTCGGGATGGGTCACGGTGACGGGCCCTCCCTCTTCGATCTGTTTTCTGAAGAGGGGGATGACACTACCGTTGGAATCGAGTACATTGCCGAAGCGGACGGCGGAGTATTTCGTGCCGTTTTTTTCTTTGGCGAAATCCTGGATGATGAGTTCCGCATACCGTTTGGTGGCCCCCATGATGCTTGTGGGACGCACGGCCTTGTCGCTGGAGACGAGGACGAAGTTCTTGGCTTTATATTCTTTTGCCATTTGTGCGGTGTAGTAGGTGCCGAGGATATTCGTCCGCACCGCTTCCTTGGGGCTATCCTCCATTAAGGGTACATGTTTATAAGCTGCCGCATGGAAGACGATGGCGGGCTTGTAGGTCGAAAAGATTTCTTCCATGCGGGCCTCGTCATAGACGCTCCCGATGAGGACCTGCAAATCCAGATTGAGCTTTTGTTTTTTGTGTTTGCGAAGAAGCTCCATCTGGATGTCATAGGCGCTGTTTTCATAGATGTCGAAGATGATGAGCTGTTTGGGCTTGAAATTTGCAATCTGCCGGCAGAGCTCACTCCCGATGGAGCCGCCGCCGCCTGTGACCAAGACGACTTGTCCCTTGATGAGATCGGCGATGCCCTCGTTGTCCAATTGGACTTGGTCTCTCTCCATGAGGTCTTCGACCTGGACGTCTTTGACCTTGTAGGGCATGCCTTCATCTTCGATTTCGCTCATGAGGGGGAGGCGGCGGATCTTGACATCCTTTTCGGCAACGACTCCCACGAGCTCTTGGAGCCTTTTCAGGCTCAGGTTCGCTATCGCGATGATGACCTCTTCGATATTGTATTTGTCGATGATTTGCGAGATGTTTTTCAGGTTGCCGACAACGGGGACGCCGAGGAGCTTGTTGCCGATCTTTTCCGGGTTGTCGTCGGCGAAGGCGACGGGGATGTTGTCCAAAGCTTTATTCCTATAAATTTCTCGGATGACGAGTTCCCCGCCGTCACCCGCTCCGAGGATGAGGGTGCGTTTGCCGGCGGCATGGCTCCAGTTCATGTTCATGCTGATGTAGCGCCAGAGTTTCTTCACGATGCGGGGGAAACTGACAAGCATGATCTCCAAGGGCGTGATGAAGGCGAAAGACAGAGCGTGGATGAACTCCATGTCCATCGCCGCAAGGAGTCCTAAAAGGAACGCATTGGTAAAGATCGAGACGATGACGACCTTGATGATGTCTTCGAATCCCGCATGGCCCGGCATGACCCGATAGAGTCCCATGAGAACGAAGAAGAGAATCTTCAAGAGGATGATGATGGGTATCATCATGAAGAAGCGGTTGACATCGACGGTGGTATCCAAAAACGCGAAAAGCAGAACGGCGAGGCCGAAGGAAGTGAATACGGAAAACGCATCCAGAACAAAAAGCTGCGCCGTTCTTATGATGCGTTTTCTTTTGATCGCTGCACTCATGGTATCCCTCCCTTCTTCCCGAGATGATTCCTAGGGAAAACACTCTCTAAAACAAACATTCAATGATCTATGTCCCTTATTCCCCGTAATCGTAATAATAGTTCATGTAGCGATGGTCGCGTTTCTTGACGCGGGTGAGGACCCCGCCCAAGATGTTCGCGCCGTTATCTTTCAAGGTCTTGATGATGGTCTCGGCCGAAGCGACGTCTGTCTGTCTCGAGGCCACGACGACGATGGTGCCGTCGGTATAGCCCGAGACCACCGAAGCGTCGGTCACGGCCGTCATCGGCGGCGTGTCGATGACGATCTTGTCGTATTGACCTTTGAATGTGGTGATGAGGTCTTTCACTTTCTTGCTCATGAGGAATTCCGCCGGGTAGGGCATCTTCTCTCCCGCCGTCAAGACGTGGAGATATTCGCTCACCTCGTGGATGGCTTCTTCTTTGGGGACATTCTTGACGATGATGTCGCTCAGTCCCACTTCATTGGGGATGTTGAAGGCGCGATGAATTTTGGGTTTCCGGAGGTCCATGTCGATGATGAGGGTCTTCACCTCGGCTTGGGCGTAGACCGTCGCGAGGTTCAAAGCGGTGACCGTCTTTCCTTCCGCCGCATAGGTGCTCGTGAGGTTTATGACCTTGAGTTCTTTGTTGAAGGTGGAGTATTCGATGTTCGTGCGGAGCTTCCGGTATTGTTCGGCGATGACGCCGGCAGGCTCCTGGGCGGAGATGATATGATAGCTCTCATCCGTGGCGTTTT
>PUJZ01000023.1 GCA_003550345.1 Methanomassiliicoccaceae archaeon | reverse complement strand
GGCCACGGCAGCTGCCGCTACCCTGGGACGTCGGTCCGCAGCATCCACCTTAATGTCTCGCGCAGCGGAATCCACTCCGTGGACCCAATTTCGGCGTCGAGGCGCGCGCGATTTCCGAGCAGGCGCTTGACCTCACCACTGCGCACCAAGTCCGGGTTCACCCGCACCTCGATTCGGTAACCCGCGATATCTTCCATCATGCCGAGGACCTGCTCAAGGCTATGGGCCTTCCCGGAGCATATGTTGAACGTCTTCCCAGCCGGACAGCACTGCAATAGACGGAGATAGGCTCCGGCGACGCTGCGCACATCGGAAAAATCGCGCGCCACGTCCAGATTGCCGAGTTCGATCGCGGCTTCCCCGCGCCGGAAATGGTCCACGATCTTGGGCACCAGAAACCGTTGGGGCTGGCCAACGCCGGTATAATTGAACGGCCGCACGATGACGATGGGCAGGCGGTCCGTCCAGAGCCGCGCCATCTGTTCCATCGCGAGCTTGCTCACCGCGTAATCGTTGGCAGGCTGCGGTGGCGCCTCCTCGCCCAGCGGCCCCGAGTCCACGTTTCCATAAACATTCGCGCTACTGGCCAAAAGCACGCAATGCGGTGCGCGAGGCATCCGGGCCAGTGCCGAAAGCAGATGTCGCGTACCGATCACGTGCACACTGTAGAAGGCCGTGGCGTCGGGTTCGCCAACGAAAGACACGCCGGCCAAATGGATCACAACATCCGGCTGAACCTCCCGAACCACGCGATTCACCGCATCCGGATCGAGCAGGTCCAGTTCGAAGTGGCGCGACGGGGGCGGCGTCACCTCCCCGGCCGATGCGCGCAGACCGGCGCCGAACACCGCGTAGCCCTCCCGGTGCAGGGACACAGCAACATACTGCCCCGTAAACCCCCCGATACCGGTCACCAGCGCACGTTGCGGCTGCGCCATGGTCAGAAGGACTTTCCTTCCGCAATACGCCTCAGATCCGCGTCGAGCATCATGCCGCAGAGATCCTCCAGTGTGGTTCCCGGCTCCCACCCAAGGATCTGCCGGGCCTTTTCGGGGTTGCCAACAAGCATGTCCACTTCCGCTGGCCTGAAAAATTGAGGATTCACGCGCACCAGCGTCTTCCCCGTGCGCCGATCCAGGCCACGCTCGGAAACCCCTGACCCGCGCCAATCAATATCGATGCCTGCCGCCCGGCAGGTCATCGACACGAAATCCCGGACCGTCTCCGTTCGTCCGGTCGCCAGCACGAAGACATCTGGCTGATCAGTCTGCAGCATACGCCACATCCCCTCGACATACTCCCGCGCGAATCCCCAGTCGCGTTTTGCGTCCAGATTGCCAAGTTCAAGCGTATCCAACTGCCCCCGGACAATCCGGGCGATTCCATCGGTGATCTTGCGGGTTACGAATTCCCGTCCGCGCAAAGGCGACTCATGGTTGAACAGGATGCCGCTGGCGGCGAAGATCCCGTAGCTTTCGCGGTAATTGAGCGTCATCCAGTGCGCGTAGAGCTTGGCCACTCCATAAGGGCTGCGTGGATAGAAGGGGGTGTCCTCGTTCTGGGGGATCTCCCGAACCTTCCCGAACATCTCGGAGGTCGAGGCCTGATAAAACCGGATCCGCGGGTTCACGATCCGGATCGCCTCCAGCAGGTTCACCGCGCCAAGCCCGGTTATCTGGCCCGTTGCCACAGGCTGATCGAACGAAACGCTGACAAAGCTCTGTGCGGCCAGGTTGTAGACTTCGTCCGCCCCGGTTCTCTCCAGCAAGCGGATACTGCCCCCCAGGTCGGTGAGATCGTATTCCAGGAGGTGCAATCCGGGATGTTCCAGAATCCCAAGGTCGGCGAGACGCCAGAAATTCAGCGAACTGGCCCGTCGATACGCGCCGAACACCTGGTAGCCCTTGCCCAGCAGGAGTGCCGCGAGATAGGCACCATCCTGACCCGTGATGCCCGTGATCACTGCCTTGCGCGTCATCGTAATCGTTTCCCGGATTATGGAGGCGTAAACCGATTCGGCTGTCGAATACGGTCCGGTTCAGGGCGACATCAGGTCGTTGACCGCGACGATGTCGTGCTCATCCAGAACACCCGCCGCGCGCCGCAGCGACAGCAGATTCAACAGGTATTCGTGGCGAGCCTGCACCCATTCCCTGCGTGCAGATACCAGGTCACGCTGGGCGTCCAGCACGTCCACCAGCGAACGCAAACCGGCTTCAAAACCGGTTTCGACAGCCTCCACCCCCCGTTCACTGGACCGCACTGCCTGCTCGAACGCAGCAATCTCGCTCCGCCCGCTCTGCAGGGCCCGATACGCCGTCAGTACTTCACCCCGAACCCCACGCCGAACCTGTTCCAATGATTCCCGGTCACGATCCCGCACCGATCTTGCGCCGCGAACGTTAGCGCTGATCCCGCCACCGGCATAGAGCGGTACCTGCAACTCGACGCCCACCGCCAGATCCTCGAGCTTGCGCCCGAATGCCGTGCCATCGAGATCGTCCAGGTAACTGTAACTGGCGACCAGATCAACGTTTGGCTGGCGTTCAGCGCGCGCCGCCCGAATCTGCAGCTCCGAGGACGCGACACTTTGACGCGCTGCCCGGATCTCCGGACTCTCCTCCATGGCACGGTCGACCCATGCCGAATGATCTTCGGGCTCGAGCATCGGAAGCCGGGCCTCGGGTCGCACCGGCGCCAAACGTTCATGCGGCCTGTCCGTGATCTCCGAAAGCCGCTCCAACGCCACTGCCAGTTCACCCTCGGAACGCACCACGCCGGCAAAAGCGCGATCCCTCCGCGCCCGAACCTCCTCGAGATCGGTGAGCGCCGCCATTCGCTCTGCGTACAGCGCCTCCACCCGTTCCCGACTGGCTTCGATCGCCTCAAGCTCCTGGCGGGAGAGCTCAAGCGCCGACTGGGCCCCCAACACACGAACATAGGCATCCGCTACCCGGAAGACCAATTCCTGCCTCGCGGCCTCCAGTTCGGCCAGCCCGCGATCAACCTCGCTGTCGGCACGGCGCAGCCGGTAACGTGCCGGCCTGTCGTACAGGGGCTGACGCAGGCTCAGCCGATAGCTGCTCCGCGTAAAATCCCGCGTAATCGACTCCTCACCCGTCAGGCCGGACTGGATCTGGTCACGCCGGGTTCGACTGACGTCACCCGCCAGTGAAACCGACGGGAGCAGTTGCGCCAGATCCTCACGCCGCCGTTCGCGCAGAGCTTCCAGCTCGAACTGCTGACCCCGCAACAGCGGATCGGCATCCAGTGCAAGCTGGTACACGTCCGCCAGATCTTCGAGCTCCGGGCTCTGCGCCTGCGCGGGCGCAGCCACCGCGCAGGCAAGCAGGACGAGAATCGGCCAACGGACGCCACCCAACATAACCTCAGCTCTCTGTGAAAGACCGTGCAATGGCATCGGTCAAGGGTTTGATCAAGTACTGCATCGGGGTCCGCTCGCCAGTCTGGATCATCACATCGGCAGGCATCCCCGGGCGCAGGACCACATCTCCCAGCTTGGCCATCTCACCCTCCCAGACCTCGATCCGGGTGAGGAAATAGGACTCACCCGTCTGCCGGTCCTCGAGACTGTCAGCGGACACGAACACCACCTCGCCTTCAACCACCGGCGTCGTCCGGAAACTGAAGGCGGTAAAGCGCACATCGGCGAGCATCCCAGGAGTGACGCTGTCGATGTCCTGCGGCCGCACACGCGCCTCCACGACGAGCGGCTCATCCTCCGGAACCAGATCCAGAATGGGCTCGCCAGGACTGAGAACGGCCCATTCCCCGTGCACCTGCCGGTTGATCACGGTCCCGCTCACGGGAGCTAGCACCCGTTTCCTGCTCAGCGTGTCCTCCAGCGCCTGCATCTCCTCCTCGAGCGCATCGACGTTCCCGACAGTCTCCCGCATCGCCGCGGCGACCTCGCGCTCCAAATCACGCTTGAGCTGGATGATGCGCAGCTCCGTCTCCCCGATCTCGATCCGGGTGCCGGCAATCGAGGCCAGCAACTCGCCGGCCTCGCCCTCGGCCTCGGCCAGACTGCGCTCCAGCGGCCGAAGCTCCGAGCCCGGCATCAGATCACGCTCGACGAGTTTCCCGACGCTGTCCCGTTCTTCCCGCACGGAGTCGATCAGGCTCAGACGTGCCCTGCGCTGCGCCTGCAGGCCCGTAATCCGTTCCTCGAGCTGCCCGATTCGCTGGCGCAGCACGGAGATTTCCCCTTCCAGCGCCTCACGACGCGTGGTGAATTCCCGCTCCTCGGTCGCCATCACGCGCGCGACCCGACCCTCGCTGAGGCGCGCCGAAAGCAGGACGTCAGGGAATTCGATCGCTTCATTCCCCTGCAATTCGGCCTCCAGCCGAGCCAGCCGCGCCAACTCGCCCAGGTAGCGACGGTAATTCACGAGATAACTTGCGCGCGCCTGCGTCTCGTCCAACTCGATCAGCAAGTCGCCTTTGCGCACCTGATCCCCGTCACGCACATGAATGTGCCGGACGATCCCGCCCTCCAGATGCTGCACCGTCTTGCGGTAGGTATCGACCGTGACCGTACCGGGCGCGACCACCGCCGCGTCGATTCCGGCGACGCTCGCCCAACCGCCGACGAACCCGAAGGCGATGAGCACGACGATGAATCCGAAAAACCTCGGAAAGCGGTCGCTGGTTTCGACGGGAACCTCCTGGTCC
>PUJZ01000078.1 GCA_003550345.1 Methanomassiliicoccaceae archaeon | reverse complement strand
GGGGAGCAGGAAGGCGATGGAGAGATAGAGCAGTATGATGCCGCTCAGGTAGACCAGCGTGTTCTCGTAGACCGTGTATCTCGCCGTCAGTCTGTCGATGATGAGCATGGCACGCCCTCAAGGCTCCACCGGGACGCTGGTGGCGAACAGGCTCTCCAGCTTCGATATCTTGGTCTTGTAGGCGAAGAGCAGCACGCTGTCGCCCTCCTCGATGACGGTGTCCAAACGGGGGAAGATCATCCTGTCGCCCTTCATCACCAGGGCGATGTGGGCCCCATCCGGCAGCTTCACATCCCCGAGCGGCACCCCCAATATCCTCGATTTCGACATCGGGGTTATGGAGACGAACTCCTCCCCCTCGGCGTGCATGAGCAGGACCGCCTCGTTGTCCGGTATCATGCGCTTGAACACCTCGTTCGCTACCACGCGGTGGTAGCCGATGGCGCTGGTTATGCCGGTCATCTGGAATATCTCCTCGAACTCGCGCATGGTGTAGCGTGACACCACCTTCTCCACCCCCAGCTTCATGCCTATCAGGCAGGAGAGGAGGTTCTTCTCGTCGCTGTCGGTGGCGCAGAGCAGCACGTCCGTCTTGCCCACGTTCTCATCGCGGAGGTTGCGGGGGTCGACGGCGTTGGCGTTGAGGACCAGCACATGGTCGAAAATCCGCGACAGCATGCGGCACTTCTCCTCGTCGCTCTCGAAGAGGCGTATGTAGGTCTTCTCCTTCTCCAGCATGCTGGCGACCGTCCTGCCGATGATGCCGCCCCCCATGATGACGAAGTCCCGCGCCTCGTTGCGCATCCCCATCATATGGTTGAACTCCCTGATGGCCGCGGGCAGACCGATGACGTTGATCCTGTCCCCGGCCTGGAGCATCAGGTCCTCCTCCACTATACGGATCTCGCTCCCCCGGTAGATGGAGACGATGGAGCAGTCGGCGGGGATCTTTAGCTCCTGCACGTACCTGTCATGGAGCTCGCTGTGCCAAGGACGCACCAGGAAGCTCACCACCTGCAGCCCCATGCTCTTGATCTCATCGAAGTCGACCGCGTTCTCGATCATGGCGACGTTCGCCATCTTCTCGGCGGTGAGGATCTCCGGCGATATTATGTGGTCCGCGCCCAGATAGGAGCCGGTGCTCTTGTCCTTGTAGATGTATTCCGGGTTCCTTATCCGCGCCACCGTCTTCACGGAGGGGTTGATGGCCTTGGCGGCCATGCAGGAGAACATGTTGATCTCGTCCAGCTCCGTGACGGCAAGGACCATGTCGGTGTGGGGAGTCATAACCGACTCCAGAACTTTGGGGCTGGCGCCGTTGCCGTGGTAGGCGTTGACGTCCAAGGACTCCTTGATGTCGTTGAACCTCGACTCCCTCTCTTCGACGACCGTCACCTTGTGGATCCGCGACAGGGCGCTCGCCACTGTGTAGCCTACGTTCCCGGCCCCTACGATGACGACCTCCATTCACACACCACCTTCAATGCTGAAGACAGACGCCATTGGAAAATATCCAATGGTCATTGGATATATATCTCATTTGTCAGCAGTATTAAATACGGCCCGTTGTCGTACCTCGCCGCTTCAACGCCTTCCAGGGTCCTTGCGGCGGGACCGGAAGACCACCAGGACGAGGGCGAAAAGGTAGACGGCCGCGATGCCCATGCCCAGGAGGTAGGTCATAGTGTTGGCCATGACGAAATCGTACATGGCGCTGTAATCGAACGACGCGTAGATGTTGGGTTCGGAGACGAGGGTGTCGACGGCGTCCTCCAGG
This sequence comes from Methanomassiliicoccaceae archaeon, assembly GCA_003550345.1. GTDB lineage: Archaea > Thermoplasmatota > Thermoplasmata > Methanomassiliicoccales > Methanomethylophilaceae > PWHV01. The sequence goes on along the minus strand of PUJZ01000078.1, from coordinate 2,918 downwards.
ACCGCCCTGAGGCCTGCCACGTCCGGTTCGAAGTATTCCATCAAGGAGTCGAGTCCTGGAAGCGAGTCCAGGCCGGGAAGCGAGTCCAGACCAGGCACGGACTGTGCAGCGCTGCCCTGCGCTGTCATCCCCAACGCCGCGGTGGCGCTTGCCAACGCTGCGGACATCTTCGTTCTGAGCCTCAACGATAACACCGTCATTAATGCGACCTAAGGATAGATAAATCCTCGCATGGGGGGCATTAACTATAAATCGGGAATCGTTAATCGAATGCCCATGTTGAAGCGCCTTGAAATCGGCTCATGGGTCACCTCCCGCAACAGCGGGGTGGAGAGGGTTGCGGAGAGCGTCTCGGAGATCATCGCCAAGGTGGAGGCCGAGGGCGACGCCGCCCTGTTCGAGCTCACCGAGAGGTTCGACAAGGTGAGGCCAACGAGCCTGGCGGTCGACCGCGGTGCCATCGATGACGCCTACGACGAGGTCGACCCGGAGCTGGTGGAGGCCCTGGAGGACGCCGCCTTCAACATACAGCGCTTCCACGAGCTGCAGATGCGCGACGGGCTATGGCTGAAGGAGACCGAGCCCGGTGTGCTCCTGGGGATGAAGACCACGCCGCTGCGCTCGGCAGGGATCTACGTCCCCGGCGGCAAAGCCGTGTACGCCAGCTCAGTCCTGATGTGCTCCATACCCGCCCGCGTGGCCGGAGTGGAGGAGCTGGTGATGTGCACCCCGCCGCCCATCGACCCTCTGACGCTGGTGGCGGCGGACATCGCCGGCGTCGACGAGGTCTTCGCGGTCGGCGGGGCCCAGGCGGTGGCCGCCATGGCCCTGGGGACCGAGACCGTGCCCCAGGTGGACAAGGTCGTCGGCCCCGGCAACGTCTACGTCACAGCGGCCAAGGCGCTGCTCCGCGGCGTGGTGGAGATCGATTTCCTCGCTGGGCCCAGCGAGATAGGCATCATCGCCGATGACAGCGGCAACGCGGAGTTCATCGCCGCCGACATGCTCGCCCAGGCGGAGCACGACCCCCAGAGCGCCTGCGTGCTGGTGACCGACAGCGAGCCGCTGGTGAAAGAGGTGATCTCCTTCCTTGAGGCCATGCTCCCCCGGTGCAAGAGGTCCAGGACGGCCGAGCAGGCGCTGGCATTGTCGGGCTATGTGCTGGTCGACAGCATGGAGGAGGCGGTGGAGGTCATGGACCGGATGGCGCCGGAGCACCTATCCCTGCAGGTGAGGGACAGCATGGGCGTCCTCGCCAAGGTGAGGAACGCCGGCTCGATATTCGTCGGGCCCTACGCGGCCGTCGCCCTGGGGGACTACGGATCGGGAACGAACCACGTACTGCCCACCGGGGGGAACGCCGCCTACGATTCCGGCCTCAATGTCGCCCACTTCTGCAAAACGAGCAGCGTGCAGGTGATAGACCGTGAGGGCATGGAAGGGCTGGCGGACATGGCGATATCGTTGGCGGAGGCGGAGGGCCTCGACGCCCATGCCATGTCGGTCAGGGTGAGGCGGTCAGAGCAGCCTTAGTGCCAGCGCCCGCCCCGCCGCCGCCCCGGCTATGCACAGGACGACGTTGGCAGCGACGTTGAGGCCGGCGGCCAGCGCCCCTTTGTCTACGTACAGCAGAACGGTCTCCATGCTGAATGATGAGAAGGTGGTGAATGAGCCGAGCACCCCCATCATCAGGAACAGGGACAGCACGTCGGTGTAATCGTGCCTCATGAAAACGTAGAACAGGAGGAACGACAGGAGCAGGCTCCCGATCAGGTTAACGGTCAGGGTCGCCCATGGGAATGTCGCATCATGCAACAGCTGGTAGGTTGCGTAGCGGAGTATGGCCCCCAGCGCTCCGCCGGACCCCACCAGCAACAGCGCCCTGACACCGTTCACCTCCATGCTTCCGGATTTTGGAGTCAGCTTATAACCTTTGCGCCGCTCGAATCAGGGCGTGAACATTAAATAAGCTCCCAGATAATCGTTCACCGATGGCTTCCAGGATACTGATAGTGGAGGACGAGGTGATCGTGGCCATGTACATCGAGACCATCGTTTCCAAGTTCGGCCACGAGGTGGCCGCCTCCGTCTCGAACGGAAAGGACGCCATCGACGCGGTGCGCAACGACGACATAGACCTCATACTGATGGACATCAACATCGAAGGGGACATCGACGGCATCGAGACCGCCAGGAGGGTCAAGGAGTTCAGCGATGTGCCTGTGCTCTATGTGAGCGCGTACATCGACGAGGACATGATGAGGAAGGCGGCCGACACCGAGCCCGCCGGCTACCTCGCCAAGCCGTTCAAGAACGAGGACCTCAAGGCCAAGATCGATGCCATCGTCGGCGATGCCTGAGCGCCGCCGTCAGCCTATGTCCTCCGCCGCCTGCCCCATCACGCCGGCGGTGAAGGCGGCGGTATGCAGCATCCTCTCCGCCGACTCTATCGGCCCGTATATCACCCAATCAGCACCGGCGGCCATCGACAGGGCCACGGTGGAGCTGTCCACATGCCTGAACAGCTTCCTTGACTCCTCGTCCAAGTCCGCGAAGGGCGGCCAGGTCTCCACCGTGTTGTGCAGGGCGAGGCCGCAGGGCAGCCCCCATCTGGCCTTGGCCACGGTCAGCGCCCGCAGCGATGCCCCCGCGCCCTGCTGGTAGGATGTGGCGGCCAGGTCGAGGAGCGGCCTCGACACGCCATGGGCCTCGGCCTTGTCGATAAGGCCTTGGCGCATGAGCCTGCCGCCGTTGTCCAGCATATAGATGCGCCCCTTGACGCTGATGTCGCCTGGGTCGAAGGCGAGTAGCACGGCGGAGTCCACCCCATGCTCCTGCAGGGCGGCCCACTCCTCATCGGGGGAGCCGACGTGGAGGCTGTTATGGACTGTGCGCCCGGATATGCCCATCGCCTCCGC
>PUJZ01000067.1 GCA_003550345.1 Methanomassiliicoccaceae archaeon | reverse complement strand
TCGTGCGCCAGCGTTTCCACCAGCGATATGAGCTCCAGCGGGTCGTAGCGCGGCAGCAGCCGGATGTCGAGATGGAAGCGGTCGCGGGAGGGTATGGTGTTGATGTTGTCCACGGTGCGGTCGCGCTTGGTGGGCTCGATGGTGGACGCTTTGGGGCTGAAGGCCGGGTCCTCATCGCCGTAACGCTCCCCGAGCACATCGAGGAGCTCCACCAGCAGACGGGAGCCGACGCGCAGGGCGTTGACGCCGTCCGAGGGCCGGGAGGCGTGCACCTGCTTGCCGTGCACGGTCACTCCCAGCCAAACCAGATGCTTCTCCGCCACCTCCACCAGGCTGCCGTCGGGCAGCCCCCAGTCCGGAACGAAGAACACGTCGTCGGCGGAGAACTCGCCGTTGTCGATGAGGTGCTGTATGCCCTTGACGCTCAGCGTCTCCTCGTCGGAGACGATGGCGAGGCCGATGCCCCGCCGCGGCGAAGGAGGGAGCTCAACGGCCGCGGCGGCGTAGATGGAGGCGATGAGGGCCTGGCCGTTGTCCTCCGCCCCCAGGCCGTGTATCCTGCCGTCGATGAGCCGGGGCTCCCACGGCGGCGAATCCCAGGCGGAGAGCTCTCCAGGGGGGACGGTGTCAAGGTGGGTGACTATCCACACCGTGCCCTTCTCGCCGTCGCCCTTGCGGGCGATGATGTTGGGCCGCAGGACGCTGTCCTCAGCGTCGACGCGGTAGACGCGGTCGAAGCCGTCGAGCAGGCCCTCGACCATCCCCGCCCTCTCGCCCTCGCCGGCGCCGCCGTTCATCGGCCCGAGGGCGGGGATGCGCAGCATGCGCATCAGGGCGTCCACCATCCGCTCCCGGGAGTCCTCCACCCTGCGCAGCAGCTCCTCTTCGCTCATCGCCCTCATCAGGAGCGCGATGGCTAATAGCTTTATCTCTCGGAGCGGACGACCATGGTGACGGCGTTCCCGCCGCCGAGGCAGAGGGTGGCGAGGCCGGTCTCCTTGTTGCGGTCATGCAGCGCATGTACGAGGGTGGTCAGCACCCGGGCGCCGGAGGCGCCGATGGGGTGCCCGAGGGCGATGGCGCCGCCGTTGACGTTGAAGCGCTCCTCGTCGATGCCCAGGCCCTTCATCACCGCCAGGGAGGCGGTGGCGAAGGCCTCGTTGTGCTCGAAGAGATCGATGTCGTCGACGGTCATGCCCGACTTGGAGAGCACGTGCTCGGTGGCCGGTATGGGCGCCTCCATGATCAGCTCGGGGGCGAGGCCTTTGGACCCGTAGGCGACGATCGACGCCATCACGTCCAGGGAGTGCTCCTCGGCGAAGCTCCGGGAGCATACTACGAGGGCGGCGCCCCCGTCGCTCAGCTGCGAGGAGTTGCCGGGGGTGACCATGCCGTCCTTCTTGAAGATGGGCTTGAGCTTGGCCAGGGCCTCCATGCTGGTGTCGGCGCGCACCCCTTCGTCGGTGTCCACCACGGTGTCCCCCTTGCGGCCTTTGACGGTGAAGGGCGCTATCTCCTTCTGGAAGCGCCCTTTCTCGATCGCCTCGGCGGCCTTGCGGTGGCTCTCGTAGGAGAAGCGGTCGGCCTCCTCGCGGCTGATGCCGAAGCGCTCGGCGGCGATCTCGCCGGTGTTGCCCATGTGCATGTCGTTGAAGATGTCCCATAGGCCGTCGTGGACCATGCTGTCCACCACCTTCTGGTCGTTCATGCGGTAGCCCCAGCGGGCGCCGTCGAGGAGGTAGGGGGCGTTGCTCATGCTCTCCAGCCCTCCGACCATCACCGCGTCGAACTCACCAGCCTTGATGGCGTCGGCGGCGTACATTGCCGCCTTGAGGCCGGAGCCGCAGACCATGTTCACGGTGGTGGAGCCGATCTCCACCGGCAGGCCGGCGGAGACCGCCGCCTGCCGGGCGGGGTTCTGGCCCAGGCCGGCGGCGAGGACGTTGCCCATGATGCAGTCCCCGATCTGCTCCGGAAGAAGCCCCGACCTCTCCAGCGCCGCGCTGATCGCGGCGGCGCCGAGCTCGGTGGCCTTGATTCCCGTGAAGGTCTTCCCGTACTTTCCGATGGCGGTCCTGGCCGCGCTTACTATGACTGCCTCCTGCATGCTATGACCATCTCCTGTGCTTGAGGGCGGTCTATTTTTCAGGATTATAAAACATTGTCGGTAGGCGCCTTCGACTTTAGACGAAGTCCAACGGCTGGGTCTCGCCCATGCGGCACAGCGGCTTGGAGAGGTGGCGTCGTGAGCACACCGGCGGCTCGTACCATCCGGGGACGACGAGCCGAGGCTCTGGCGAGCGGGGGGCGGCATCCTCGGGGAGATGCACGGAGCAGGGGCGGCAGCGGTAGCCCGCGCCTTTGCCGACCGACTTGGCGGCGCGACCGCAGCGGGGGCAGCGGGGGTTCCCCGCCTTGAGCAGGGAATCGGCCAAGCGCTTCACCAGCACCTTCTCCAGGTTCAAGGTGCGGGGCTCCTCGCGCAGCTCGCCGATTGCGTCAATTTCGTCCCCGGGGCGCAGCAGGCGGATAAGGTTGCGGAACTCCTTGGACGGCTCGTAGGCGGCGCATTCCAGCTCCTCGTCGCCGCGGCGGGCGCGTATTATCACATGGCCCCCCTTCTCGTCCCGGGACAGGGAGGAGATTGTGAGGCTGAGACGGTAGGAGCGGTTGGGCAGCAGCTCGGCGGCGTCCTCGATGACGTGGTCGTCGCTGCCCTGGTTGGTCAGGAAGATGAGCCAGATGGCGGGCTGCTCCGCTTCAAGCGTTCCCTTGGCGGCGATGAGGTCGGAGAGGTCCTCGCCGCGGATGCCGTAGAGCACCGGGCAGGGGGTGGAGGGCATTATCGCCGCCTTCATCCAGCGGCGCTCGATGTTGTTGAAGGTGCTGGGGTACATCGCGTCCAAGCGCTCCACGCTGCTGATCTCCAGCCGGCGGACGCTGCCCCATCGTTGCTCCTCGCGGTACGCCAGCAGCTCGAGGCTGCGGTCCCGCGGCCTCCAGGCCATGGCGCAGGCGGCGCCCACGATTCCGCGGCCGTCCCCCTCCCCGTGGCGCAGGGCGCCCATGCCGTCCAGGACCGCCGCGGTATCCTCGATGGGGAGGATCTCCCTCGCCCCCTGCCAATAGAGCCGCTGCGGCGGCTTGGTGCGGGAGACCACGATGCCCGGGTTCGATCCGGCCTGCATATACTCCCCAACGTAGGGCAGCGCCCAGTCCATCACCTCCTCGGCGGAGACCTCGCGGCGGAGCCGCGGGTGACAGCGGATTTCGCCGTCCCCCTCGCCAATGGTCCGCGGCTCGCCGCCGCCGACGCCCACCCGCATGGTGAGCGCCCCGTTGCCCCGGGTCTTCCAGGGGACGGCCGGATTGAGCCTGACCAGCCGGGGCAGGCCGATGAGGTCGAAGGGCATCTCCGATATCATCTTCGCCAGAAGGTAGGTGGTGCACATCCCGTCACGGGAGTCGGTGTCGTCCACGGCGAGGTACATCGCATTGGTGGATTCCCGCCTTCCACATAAAAGCGCTTTCATCTAGGGGGAGCGGAAGGACTCGGCGAAGAGTATGCCGCGGTCGTCGGATATCGTGCCCTTGAAGACCGTGAGCTCCCCCTCCGCCGGCGCTTCGACGTTGCGGCCGGCGAAGACCCGTATCATCTCGCCGCGCATGTCGCTGGCCCACATCATCGTCCCCTTCTCCACCTCCCAGCTCTCCTCCACCACCAGCAGGAGCTCCGCCCTCTCCCTCGGGGTGAGGTCGCATACGCCCTCCGCCATGGGGGCCTCGAAGGTGCTCAGATGCAGCGTCAGCAGCACGAAGAAGGACGCCAGGCATACCAGGGCGAAACGGTCGTTGAAGCGGTGCCACATGCCCTATCGAGCGTCGGTGGCATTGGTAAGGGGTTGCGCTGCATCCAGCCTAAGGTCAGGATTAAATCCCTGCTAGCATATGAGCATCGCATGAGCAGGTCGTTCCGGGTGGAGAGCGCGCCATGGCTGTGGCCTTCGATGACTGTCGTCGGCATTGCGGCGGTGTCGCTGAGCGCCTGGTCGCTCGTCGGCATGGAGGGCTCGCCGCTGGGGGGCTGGAGCTTCTACACGCTGCTGGTCGGTATCGCGGTCCTAATCTGGGGAGCCTGGGAATGGGCGGTATACTTCAAGCGGGTGAGGAGGCTCCGCTCCCTTCTCAGCAAGGAGGGCAAGGCGCATCTGGTCCGCAACGTGGAGGAGATGGAGTACCTGGCCTGGTGCCTCCCCTCCCATTGGTCGGAGGCGGTCAGCGAGAAGAAGAGGTCCTACCGCGTCAAATGACGGGCCGCTGACAGATATCGTTATTTATGACCGTGATTGATGTTGTCACGGTCACCATGAGAGGCCTGAGCGGCGATCATCTGGGCATCGGCGGCGTTGGCGTCCTTATGCTGGTAGTGGTACTGCTGGTGTTGGCCGTGGTCGGGGGCGGGGTGCTGCACCCGATGCTGATCAAGCAGAGCGTCAACGCCGGTGACCAGCTGGTGTACAGCGTCGATGGCAACATCGCGGGCATGGACGGGGAGGGCGAGTGGATCTACACGTTCACCACCATAGGCTCTGACGAGGCGACGGTGAACTTCAACGACGGCAACATATCCACAGACCACACCGTCTCGTTGGACCACGACGGGACGGCGCTGCTGATCGATGACGCGCCGTTCCTGTCGCCCTTCTGGTTCATGTCGCTGGTGCGCGACAACGCCACCGACTTCGAGAAGACCATGGAGTACGGACTCCTGGGCCTGACGCCCATGGC
>PUJZ01000093.1 GCA_003550345.1 Methanomassiliicoccaceae archaeon | reverse complement strand
GCTCCTCCAGCCTCTGGGCGATCCGCGAGAGGGCGCCGCCGTCCTCCACGCCCGCCCAGATCACTCTGGGCCTCCGCTCGCCGGGGAAGCATCCCAGCGAGCGCAGGGCCATGCTGAAGGGTGCCTCGCCCTCCATGGCGGCCTCCAAGGCATCGCATAACCGGGGAATTATGGCCTCGTCCTGTTCGCCGAGGAAGCGCAGGGTGATGTGGAGGGAGTCCGGGCTTACGACCTTGGCGCCCGGGATGGGGCGCAGCTCCCGCAGCAGCGAGCGCAGGCGCTCGCTGGCCTCCACGTCCACTGCGTAGAATAGCCTCATGCCGCCGATTATCCGGATGGACGCAGAAAAAGATTGGGGCCGGCGATTCCCTTTTATAAATCGGGGGGAATCCCCGCTACATGGGTTTGGCGTTGCAGTTCGCCAGCTACGCCGGCTGGTGGATAAAGTGCAAGTTGGGGATCAAGAGGCCTCTGGTCAACACCATGATCATCCATTACGACTGCAACCTCAGCTGCCGCCACTGCAGCATCGAGGGTAACCGCCATCTGCTTCCCGCCAAGCAGAGCCTGAGCTACGAGGAGATCGAGAAAGAGATGCGCGACCATTTCCGCCAAGGGGCGCGCATCCTCTATTTCGAGGGCGGCGAGCCCACCATCTGGTCCGACGGCGGCAGGGACCTCGGCGACCTAATCGCCCTGGGGAGGGAGGTTGGCTACTTCAACATCGGCTACACCACCAACGGCACCAACGTCTTCTTCGAGGACTCGGACGTCATATCCATCAGCCTCGACGGGCCGCGGGAGGTCCACGACGGCATCAGGGCGGAGGGCGTCTACGACACGATGATGGCCAACCTTGAGGCCATATCCCATCCGGCGGTCTTCGCCAACATGGTTGTGCAGCGCGACAACTTCCACACCGTGCGCGAGGTGGCGGAGATCGTGCATGACAACCCCCGCATAAGGGGCGTCATCTACAACTTCATCACCCCGCCCCCCGACGAGCTCACCCTCACGCTGGAGGAGAAGAGGGCCGTGGTGCAGGAGATACTCATGCTCAAGAAGGAGGGCTTCCCGATCCTCAACTCCAAGAAGGCCCTGCGCCTCCTCCTGGAGGAGGACTTCTCAAAGAAATGCCCCTACCACGTGTCCGCCTTCGTGCTCCCGGACGGCTCCCATGCCCGCGGTTGCCCCATGGCGGGCACCGAGTCCTGCCGCAACTGCGGCTTCGACGCGGTGCGCGAGTACTACCTGGTCAACCGCGGAGACCCCTTCACCATCACAGAGATGTCAGGAATGTTCGCGCTGACAAAACGATGAGGTAGAGCAGCATGGTTAGCATGCTCACGCCGAAGAACTGAGGCGCTATGCGGACGTACCACAGCTCCTCCTTGCGGTCCATCGTCCTCCAGGATCGGAGGGCCAGCGGCAGGGTCAGGAGCAGCATCAGGTTCAACGGATGGAAGAGGGCGGTGGCGGCCACCAGCGCGTAGAAGGCGGCCTGCAGCCCCTTGATCACCGGCACCGTCTCCTCGCGGCCGCCCATCCTCACCGCCAGGTCCTTCTCCCCGTGGCGGAGGTGGGACTCGTAACCCGACATGGCGTCCACCACGCGCATGAGGCCGACCGCCACAGCCACCGCCGCCGCGAACAGCGCGATCTCCCAGCTGAGCACGCCGCTGAGCACGTAGTTGGAGAAGAAGACCAGCATGAAGAACGATATGCCGACGTTCAGCTCCCCCAGGCCGCGGGCGCCCATGTTGAGCGGCGGGGCGGTGTAGAAGTACGCCAGCAGCAGGCCCGCCGCGCCCAGGGCGATGACCAGGATGCCCCCGTGCAGCACGATGGGCAGCGCCAGCAGCAGCGAGGCCGCCACCAGGGCCGCCATGACCAGCCGCCCCTGCTCGGCGGTGATGAGTCCGCGCTCGAACTGGTTGCCGTCCCAGTATATCTTCTTCAGCATCTCGTTGTCCTTGAACACGTCCGACTCGCTCATGGTGGAGAAGCGCTCCTCCTCCACCTCGGCGTCGACGCCGCTGACATGGTCGAAGTAATCGTTGGAGAAGTTGACGAACATCGCCAGGAACCACACCGTCAGCGGTATCAGGGCCGCTATGAGGTAATCATCGCTGTAAGCGAGGCCGTAGGCCACTCCGCACAGCGATGCCAGCACGAAGGGCAGGGTGTAGCTGAAGCGCATGATCAGGTTCAATCTGCGCAGCGGGCCGATGCGTTCTTCCTCGGTCATCGGCGGTCAAATGCCCAGCGCCTATTTCTTAATTGCTCCCTGAGCGCGGAAATGGGACGTCTGCTTCGCCAGCCGGGCCTCCAGCTCGTCCCGGCAGGGGGTGACGAACTCATGGGTCACATGCGCGGGCCGGGCCCTGTCCACGATGCGGAGGCAGGCGTCGGTCTCGAAGGGGGAGTGCCAGTCCATGCGGCCGAAATGCGGGTAGGCCATTGACAGCTTGCCGTCGATGTCCGCCTCCAGGTACTCGGCGCTCTCACCCTGGCTTATCGTCCTCTCCTGATAGTCGGCGGAGAGGCTCAGATGCAGGTGCATGGCCCCGATGCGCTCGAGAGAGTCGTCGCCCAGCCGGTCCAGCGCCCTTTCCACGCCCTCCACCGCCGCCTCCTCCTCGCGGCAGTCGCGCAGAGCGTTCATCAGATGGCCTGTGTCCAGGCAGAGGGTCCAGCTCTCGAACTCCAGCCGCCTCTCCAGCTCCGAGACCTCCGACCGGTCCATGAGCCTCAGGCCCGGCCACCACAGGTTCTCCAGCGCCAGGGGGAAGGGGGGCTCCCCGCCCGGGAAGGCGGAGACCGCGGAGTTCAGCAGCTCCGCCAGAGCCGCCAGCACATCGCGGTCGCTGAAGCCGTTGCGCTGGGAGAAGACCCGGTAGAGGTCGGGGCTGGCGGCGTGCATCACTCCGTAAGCGGGCCGCAGAGGAGCGGCGTTAGCTATCATGCCGGCCACGGTGGCGACCATCTCGTCGCGGTCCCGGCCGTAGCAGAGGAAGAGGCACTGCTCGTCGCTGAGCCCGTCCAGCTCATGGCGCCCGTTCCATCCGGAGAACCAGTCGACCGCGTAAGGCAGGTGGACCGCTTTGACCAGGCCCCTCATCCCCGCCGGCGCGGGGAAGTGCCCGGTGAGCATCTCCGTGCCGGATACGCCCCCGGCCTCCACCAGGTTGCGTACGCCGTCCTCGCCGCCGAGGCGCTCGAGGTCGAAATCGTAGGCCGATATGTTCACCAGGTGCTCGGGCATCAGGCGGCGATGGCGTTCAATCATGAAAAAGATTCAGGTCAGAACAGTTCGAACGCCGCCGCCAGCGCCCCGTTGACCGCCCCCATGGGGTCGAAGGCGCCGCCGACGATTATCACATCCTCGTCCTCCATGCCCTCCAGGGAGCGGATCTCCTTGGCCAGCCGGGGGCGTTCGCGGTCGAGGTCCCAGTCGGGGGGCATCAGCAGCTTGCCGTCGCGGTAGAGTATGGTGGTGCAGCCCTCCGAGCCCGCCCTGATGCCGGCGTCCCTCTGCTGCATGCCGTTCTCGATCTTGTGGGCGACGCCCTTGACCAGGACCGCCTGCTGATGGTCGCCGACGACGAGGTCGCCGACGTCCAGGTCGATTATCTTGATGGGGAGCTCGGCCAGGAACCCGTGCCCCTCGCGGGATATCTTTATCCCCGTCTGCTTCACGTCTATCATCTCCCACTCGCGCAGGGTGTTGATGATGCGCCGCATGCTCCCCTCGCCGATGCCCACCAGCTCGGCGAGCCGCTTGCGACCCAGACGCTTGCCCGATGCCAGCAGGTAGAGCGTCCAATAGACGTGATGGTCCTTGAACCGGAACATTGGGCCGTACTGGGGTACCTCGATTATCTTCATGATATCAGAAGGTGCTCAGCTTTCCGTCGATGATCATCTCGGTGACCTTGTCGATGTTCTGTAGCCAGTCCTGGGTGATCTGCTCCGCCTCCTTGCTGTAGCGGTCGATGATGCTCTTGTCCCTGCTTATTATCTGGACGTTGGCGTTGTGGGGCTCGGATATGGGCCTCCCTATCTGGGAGAGCAGCCGCACCCGCACCTCCGCATCGTCAGGGACCTCCTTGGCGATGTCCTCGGCTATTATCCGCGAGAGTATGTTATAAATCTTTCCGATGTGGGTGATGGGATTCTTGCCCGAGGTGGCCTCCATGCTCATGGGCCGGTAGGGGGTTATCAATCCGTTGGCGCGGTTCCCCCTTCCCACCGAGCCGTCGTCCCCCATCTCCTGGGACAGGCCGGTGCAGGTGAGGTAGTAGTTCTCGCGGGCGTAGTCGTCGGCGGTGTTCACGTGCACGGTCAGGTCGAGGTCGGTCACCTTGAGCAGGCGGTCGTGGGTGCGCGAGCGCAGCTCCTCCACCGCCGATTTGTAATGGTCGGCGTCGTCGAGGTGCTTGTCCACCATGGCGCAGGCCACGGTGATGCTGAGCTTGTCGTCCACCCGCGAGGCCATGACCTTCACGTCATGCCCCGTCTCGGGCATGGACGCTTTCAAAGGCCCGTTGATGAACCTCTCCGCCTCCATGACCGCCTCCTCCGTCTGGCTGAAGGGCGCGTAGCTGACGCCGAAGGAGGTGTCGTTAGCGAGGAGCTTGGAGGTCTCGAAGACGCCCATGAGGTCGCTGGAGCCCTGGCCCATCTTGATGTCGACTATGGTCTCGTTCTCCACGTCCAGGTTGCTGAACTTGGCGCGCAGGTAGTCCTTGGCGGCCTTGAGGGCCACGGTGTTGCAGGGCAGCTCGCGGTAGCCGTCCCCCTCCTTGACCTTGCTGGTGGAACGGCCGACCAGCAGTATGTAGGCGGGATTGATGATATGCCCGCCGCCGAAGCGCGGCTGCGAGGCCCCTGCGACGATCTGGGCCTCATCGGTGTTGTGGTGCAGCACATGGCCGAACTCCTTCTTGTACATCCGGCACAATGCCCGGCTGACCTCCTCCGCCAGCGCGTCGGCGACGCTGTCCGGGTGGCCGATCCCCTTCCTCTCCACCAGCTCCACCCGGCGCAGCGGCAGGGGCAGCTCGTTTATCCCTTCGACGTAGATGTTCTTCCTCATTGGCACATCCCCATGCGCCGCAGTCAGGCCAGCGCTCCGCTCCGCTGCGGACGTCATTCCGTAAAGTTTCTTCGTTAATAAAGGGATTTGATAACATTATTCTTATAGGAATATCAGCATCAGGTCCCATGCGTTTCCCTCCCGCGGAGGACATCCGCAAGCTGCGGAAGGTGCTCGACGTGACCCAGGCGGAGCTCGCCAAGCGCTCGGGCATAAGCCAGAGCGCCATAGCGAAGATCGAGCGCGGCAGCATATCGCCCAGCTACGACACCGTCATCAGGCTCTTCGAGACCCTGGACAACCTCAGCAAGGGCGAGGAGGGCAACCGGACGGCCGCTGACGTAGCCAGCAAGGGGGTGGTGACGGTGCAGTGCACCGAGAAGGTGCGGGCGGCCTCCGACCTGATGAAGACCACCGGTTTCTCCCAGCTGCCGGTGCTGAAGGGCGACGTCCCGGTGGGCAGCATATCGGAGAGGACCATACTCGAGCTCATCCGCCAAGGCAAGACCATGGACGAGCTCAGCGAGACCAGCGTCGCACGTGTCATGGGGGAGATGTTCCCGGTGGTGAACGAGAGCACCCCCATGGACACCGTCACCGCCCTGATGACCAACGCCAACGCCGTGCTGGTGGCGCGCAAGGGGAAGCTGGTGGGGGTGATCACCTCCGCCGACCTCCTCAAGCTCATATGATCATTCGCGGTAATCGATGCGCATGCGGTCGAAATCGCGGGCGACGGCCACCTTCGACGCGCCTATGATCTCCGCCGCCTCCTGAGCATGGGCGGCCTCGTCCTCCACCCGCGGGCTGATGTGATTCAGCACCAGGAAGCGCGCCCCGGCGTCGAGGGCCACCTGGGCCGCCTGCGCGGCGGTGCTGTGCAGGCTCTCCGCGGCGCGGTCGGCCATCGAGGCGGGGAAGGTGGCCTCGTGGATCATCAGGTCGACGTCGCGGGCGGCGGACGCGAAGCGCGGGCTGGGCATGGTGTCCCCCGAGTACGCTATCGAACGCCCCTCACGAGTGGGGCCCATGACCTCCTCCGGCTCCACCGTCTTTCCCCCCACGCTGACGCCCTCCCCGCGCTGCAGCCGGGAGAAGAGCGGGCCCTCGGGCACGCCCAGGGCCCTGGCCTTCTCCGGAAGGAAACGTCCGGGACGCAGCGGCTCCCGCGCCACGTAGCCCAGCGAGGGCACGCCGTGCTCGGTCGCCACCGCGGAGATATCCACGCCCTCGAAGACGAGGCCGTCCCCGTCCTCCAGGTCGCGGACCTCGAGCCCGTAGGGCAGCTCCTCGCCGTAGGTGCTCATCATCCCCTCCAGCAGCTCGACGGTGCCCTCCGGGCCCATGATCCTCATCCCCCTGCCGCGGGAGAAGAGCCCCATGGTCTGCAGCATGCCCGGTATGCCGGTGACATGGTCGCCGTGATGGTGCGACAGGAGCACCACGTCCACCGACATCAGCGATAGGGATGATATCATCAGCTGACGCTGGCTCCCCTCGCCGCAATCGAAAAGGAGCGTCCTGCCGTTGACCCTCAGGGCGCTGCAGGGCAGGGAGCGTCCCGGCGTGGGCACACCGCCGGCGGTGCCGAGGAAGTGGGCCTCCATGTCCACGGCTCAGCGGCCGATGCTCTCCAGCACCCGGTCGGTCTTGGTCAGCTTCTTGTACTCCTTGTAATGCTCCTTGCAGAGGCCCGCCTTGCGGGCGCTGTCGTCGCCGAGCTCGAGGCCGGAATCCTTAACCTTCTTCATCGACAGCGACCTCTCCGCCGCGCCTCCGCATCCGGCCACTGAGCATCCGCGGGGGCCTCCTGTTCTCTCAGCCATGCCCAGTCTATGTAGCAGGATGCTATTATTCTTTTCTGGGAATGCGAAACAATGAAGAACGATACCACCTTTAACTGAAGCGATGACCAAGATCTCCCCCTCGATGCTCTCCGCCGACGCTGCCCGGCTGGGCGAGGGCCTGGCCCGCCTGGAGGCGTGCGGGGCCGATTGGGCCCACATCGATGTGATGGACGGCGTCTTCGTCCCCAACATCACCATCGGTCAGCACGTGGTCAGGTCGCTGAGGCCCCTCAGCGACCTGCCCTTCGATGTTCATCTGATGATCGTCAACCCGCTGAAGCACGTGCCCGACTTCCTCGATGCCGGCTCGGACCTGATAACCGTCCATGTGGAGACCACCGAGAACCTGGAGGATTCCCTGGCCGCCATACGCGACGGCGGGGCGAAGGCGGGCGCCTCCATCAACCCCGGCACCCCCTTGGACGCGGTGCTCCCCTACCTGGAGATGCTGGACCTCCTCCTGGTCATGACGGTTCAGCCCGGCTTCGGAGGCCAGGCCTTCCAGCCCCATTGCCTGGAGAAGATATCCCATGCCCGCCGCGTCATCGAAGAGCGCTCGCTGGAGGTGGAGATCTCCGTGGACGGGGGCATCAACCGCGACACCGGCCGGCGCTGCGTCGAGGCGGGCGCCACGGTGCTGGCGGCGGGAAGCGCCCTGTTCGGGGCGGAGGACATGGCCGCGGAGATCGAGCTCTGGAGGGGCTTCGGCGGGAGGGAGGGGGCATGAGCGTGATGGACGACGTCTGGTCCAAGGCGGCCCTTCTGCTGCTGGTGCCGGGCGTGCTGCTGGTGGCGGCGCTGCTCCTCGATGCCAGCATCTGCATCGCCTTGGCGCTGATGTCCTGGCTGGTGGCGGCGGTGCTCCTGGTCTATGTGCCGGACACCCCTGAGCGCGAGGACCATTGAGGTGCCGGCATGGGCGTGAACCTCTCCGGGATACTGGAGCCAGAGGAGCTGGAGGTCAAGGACCTGGCGTCCCGCGCCCTGGCGGTGGACGCCCACAACACCATCTACCAGTTCCTCTCCATAATCAGGCAGCCTGACGGCACCCCTCTGATGGACCGCCAGGGCAACGTCACCTCCCACCTCTCCGGCCTGCTCTACCGCAATGCGAACCTCATCGAGCACGGCATCAGGCCCTGCTACGTCTTCGACGGAGAGGTCCACGACCTGAAGCTGGACACCGTGCAGCAGAGGCGCGAGCGGCGGGAGGCGGCGATGAAGGAATGGGAGGCGGCGCTGGAGGAGGGGGACATGGAGCGGGCGTACAGCAAGGCGACGCAGTCCACCCGCATGACCAAGGAGGTCCTGGAGTCCTCCCGGGAGCTGCTCTCCCTCATGGGCCTACCGGTGGTGCAGGCCCCCATGGAGGGCGAGGCCCAAGCGGCGCACATGTGCGCCCAGGGCGATGTATGGGCGGTATCCTCCCAGGACTTCGACGGCCTCCTCTTCGGGGCCCCCCGCCTGCTGCGCAACATCAACATCACCGGGAGGAGGAAGGTCCCGGGGAAGAACATCTACCGCAGCGTCAAGGTGGAGAAGCTGGAGCTGGACAAGGTGCTGGAGTCCCTGGGCCTGGACCGCCGGGGCCTGGTGGAGATGTGCCTGCTCATCGGCACCGACTTCAACGCCGGCGTCGCCGGCATAGGCCCCAAGAGGGGCCTGTCTCTGATAAGGAAGCACGGCAGCCTGGAGGCTGCGCTCGAACATCTGGGGATGGAGATGCCGGGCCACGAGAAGGTGCTGGAAATATTCCTGAGCGGCGTGGGCAGCGACGACTACGACCTCTCCGTGGGGGAGCCGGACCGCGACGGCATCATGGAGTTCCTCTGCGAGAGGCACGACTTCTCCCCCGAGAGGGTTAGCTCCACGGTGGAAAAGCTCATGCGGGGCAAAGAGGAGCTGGAGAGGAGCAGCCGCCAGAAATCCCTGGACATGTTCTTCTGAGGGGACAATCCTTTATAAATGATGGTTCACATCGCCCATTGGGCGGGCAAGACAGACCCGACCCAGGAAGGGACGCGGCGATGATAAAGCAGGTCCGGCCTAATTATGACCCACCGACGATGGAGTCCGAGATCCAGCATTTCTGGGACAGCAAGGAGATCTACAAGAAGACCAAGAAGATGAGGCTGGAGGGCCCCGACTTCTATTTCCTCGACGGCCCTCCCTACACCACCGGCTCCATACATCTGGGCACCGCGGTGAACAAGGCCCTGAAGGACATGCTCATCCGCTACTGGCGGATGAACGGCCTCAACGTGAGGGACCAGCCCGGCTACGACATGCACGGGCTCCCCATCGAGGTCCAGGTGGAGAAGGAGGTGGGCGTGCGCTCCAAGCAGGAGATCGAGGAGTACGGCATCGACCGCTTCGTGGACAACTGCCGTCGCTTCGCCCTCGACCTGCACAGCAGCATGAGCGACCAGTTCAAGCAGATGGGCGTATGGATGGACTGGGACAACCCCTACCTCACCATCAGGCCGGAGTACATCGAGGCCGCCTGGTGGACCATCGAGCGCGCCGAGGAGCAGGGCCTGCTCATGGACGACGACCGCGTCCTCTCCTGGTGCCCGCGCTGCGAGACCGCCCTCGCCGAGGCGGAGATAGAGTACTGGGACGAGGAGGACCCCTCGATATTCGTCAAATTCCCCCTGGCGGACGACCCCTCCACCTCGCTGGTCATTTGGACCACCACCCCCTGGACCCTGCCGGCCAACATGGCGGTGGCGGTGAACCCGGCGACCTCCTACGCCAAGGTGGAGATGTCCCGCAAGGGCGACCGGGAGAAGTTCATAATCGCCGAGTCCCTGGTGGAGTCGGTGGCCGAGCTCACGGACCAGGACGGCTTCAAGGTCATCGAGACCTTCGACGGCGCCAGCCTCGAGGGCCGCTACTACAACCCCCCCTTCCGCATCGCGGAGAGCTACATGCCCCCCTCGGAGTGGACCCACCGCATAGTGCTCGCGGATTACGTGGAGGAGAACAACACCGGCATCGTCCACACCGCCCCCGGCCACGGGCCCGACGACTTCGAGACCGGCAAGCGCTACGGCATGGAGCCGTTCTGCCCCGTGGACGAGGCGGGCCGCTTCGACCCCTCGGTGCCCCAGTACGAGGGGCAGAAGGCCAGGTCCAGCAACCCCTACATCATCGATTACCTGCAGGACAGGGGGCTGCTCCTGCACCACCATGGGACCGAGCACCGCTACGGGCATTGCTGGCGCTGCCGCTCGTCCGTGATATTCCGCAACACCAACCAGTGGTTCATCCGCATAGACGGGATCAAGGAACGCATGGCCGAGGAGGTCTCCCGGGTGAGGTGGAGCCCCGACTGGGCCGGCAGCTCCCGGCAGATGAACTGGGTGGAGAGCGCCCGCGACTGGTGCATCTCCCGGCAGAGGTACTGGGGCATACCGCTCCCGGTATGGACCTGCAGCTGCGGGGAGAGGAAGGTGGTGGGCACCTTCGACCAGCTCAGCGACGGCAGGGGCTACGTGGAGGGCATGGACCCCCACCGGCCCTGGATCGACAGCATCGTGTTCAACTGCCCCCGCTGCTCCCGCGACATGCACCGCGTCGCCGACGTCCTCGACGTCTGGTTCGATTCGGGCGTCGCCGCCTGGGCCCAGCTGGGCTACCCTTCGGAGGGCAAGCCCTTCGAGAGATGGTTCCCCGGACGCTTCATCACCGAGGCCCATGACCAGACCCGGGGATGGTTCTACTCCCAGCTCGCCTCCGGGGTGATATCGTTCGACCGCGCCCCCTACGAGGAGGTGCTCATGCACGGGTGGATACTCGACCCCAAAGGGCAGAAGATGAGCAAGAGCAAGGGCAACG
Organism: Methanomassiliicoccaceae archaeon; assembly: GCA_003550345.1. Taxonomy (GTDB): domain Archaea; phylum Thermoplasmatota; class Thermoplasmata; order Methanomassiliicoccales; family Methanomethylophilaceae; genus PWHV01. Next base: position 8,647 of record PUJZ01000093.1, on the reverse strand, counting down.
TCATCGAGCCCATGGAGATAATCAACGAGCATGGCGCCGACGCGCTGCGCCTCTACATGCTGAAGGCCAACGCCCCCTGGGAGGACCTCGCCTTCCAGAAGGACGGGCCCAAGAACGCCCGCAAGGTACTCAACACGCTATGGAACGTGGTCAACTTCGCGTCCACGTACATGGCCCTGGACTCCTACGACCCCCATTCGAGGGGGATGGGCGACATGGAGCCCCATTTCCGCAACGAGGACCGCTGGATGATCTCCCGCACCGAAAGGCTGCGCCGGGGCGTGGACGAGTCCCTGCAGTCGCGCAACGTGCACAAGGCCGCCCGGGCCATCGAGGAGTACGTCATGGAGGACCTCTCCCGCTGGTACGTGCGCCTCATCCGGGACAGGATGTGGAGCGAGGAGGGGGACAGCGACAAGCTGGCCGCCTATTTCACCCTGCACTACGCCATAATGAGCGTCGTCCGCCTGCTGGCCCCGTTCTGCCCCCATATAAGCGAGGAGATATACGGCCATATGGACGGACGGCTGGAGAGCGTGCACATGAGCGACTGGCCCAGCTTCAACGACTCGCTCATCGACGACAGCGTGGAGCTGAGCATGGCATTGGTCCAGGAGATCGTCGAGCACGCCGCCGCCGAGAGGCAGAGCCGCGGCGTCAAGCTGCGATGGCCGATGAAGAAGATGGTCGTCAAGGGGAACGCCGACAGCATCAACAGCTCCATCGCCCTCTTCGAGGACGTGCTGATGCAGCAGGCCAACGTGAAGGAGCTCCAGTTCGTGCCCGCCGACAAGGAGTGGGAGAGCCTCATCCTCAGGGTCATCCCCAACCCCCATGCCATCGGCAAGGTCTACCGCCAATGGTCCTCGAAGATCGCCAAGCTCCTGGAGAGCCGCCCCGCCGAGATGGTGAAGAAGGCGGTCGAGAGGGGGGAGTACGAGATCGGCATCGAGGGCCAGTTCCTCAAGATAGAGCCCAACATGGTCTCCTTCCGCCACGACCTGCCGCCCCACACCTCCAGCGTGGAGTTCTCCTCGGGCGTCATGTACCTCGATTTCGAGATGACCCCCGAGATCGAGGCCGAGGGCTACACCCGCGAGCTCATCAGGCGCATCCAGCAGATGCGCAAGGACAGGCGCCTCGATGTGGAGGAGTACATCAAGACCGAGGTCTCCGCCGAATCGCGCCTGCAGGGCTATTTCGAGCAATGGCGCGAGCATATAATGAAGGAGACCCGCTCCCGGTCCATCACCTTCGTGGACGAGCCCTCCGACGAGGGCGCCAAGACCTGGGACATCATGGGCAAGGAGGTCGCCATCAGCATCAGGCCGGTGCAGCTCTCCCAGGTAAGCCAGGCCTTCTCCGCCCTCGGCTTCCTCAGCGAGAGCGACATAATCGCGCTCAACCAGGCGGGCATCTACGACATGGAGTCCCTGGACGCCCTGAGCGCCAAGGAGATAATGAGCATACCCGGACTGCGCATCGCCGAGGCGATGAAGATCGTGGACCACTTCAAGAAATCGGAGAGCGCCCCCGTGAGGCCGGTGGAGACGCCGGCGAAGAAGGCGCCCGCCGAGGCCAAGGAGAAGGCGGCGCCCGCCGAGGAGCTGGAGCCGGGCATGGTCTACATGTCCCTCAGCGATGGCGACAAGGGGCTCACGCTGCTCCGCCGGGCGGTGAAGCAGGGCATGAAGCCGTTGCTGATAAGCCGCACCCAGCCGGAGAAGCACCCCATGGCGGCGGAGCTGGACGAGCGCTCCATGATCTGGCTCTCGAGCATGAGCAAGGAGAACTCGTTCAATCCCCGCGACCTGCATCGACTGGAGGAGATGATAACCGACAGGCTGCAGAGGGGGAGGGCGGCGGTCCTCATCGAGGGCATGGAGTACATAATCACCAACAACGAGTTCCTCCCCGCGCTGCGCATGCTGCAGAACCTGAGGGACCTCACGGCGGAGTTGAGGGGCGTCCTGATCGTGACCATCAAGGGCAAGAGCCTGGAGGAGCACGAGCTCAGCCTCATCGAGAAGGAGAGCGACCGCATCGTCTGATTCAAAGGCCGAGCCGCCGCAGCACCTCGTCCAGCCGCGGCACGCTGTCCTCCGGCAGGGCGGACGGCGGGATCCAACGGTGCTCGCTGTGCTCCCAGTTGATGCGGGGCTCGCCTTCGGCGCTGAAGAGGAGGGGATGCACCCGCCATATGGTGTCGCCGCCGCGGACCAGGAAGGGTTCGCCCTCCCTGAGCAGAGCGGCGTCCAGGCCGGTCTCCTCCTCCAGCTCCCTGATCGCCGCCTGCTTCGGTGACTCGCCCTCCTCGATGCGGCCGGAGACCCCGCCCCACATGCCCGGGAAGTAGGAGACCTCGTCGCTGCGCCTCATGATCAGGACCTCGGTCCCGCGCTGGACCACGCCGGTGACCACCTCGCGCAGCCCTACCCCGCGGAGCTCGACGGTGCCGGCGTCGCCGTCCACCGCCGCCAGGTCGCCGGAGCGCAGCACGCTGATGTCCACCTTGTCGACCAGCGGGATTCCCGATATCACCGCCCCGGTGGTGACGATGGTCTCCGCGCTGGAGTTGATGACGGCCGCGGGGCCGAGGCCGCGGCTGGCGAGGTCGAAGATGGTGTAGGAGCCGACGGTGGAGCCCTTGCCGCGGGGGAAGGCCAGGACCCGGCCGCGCACGTTCCCTCCCGGCCCGACGCGCAGCTCGCCGCTGGCGGGGTCCACGCCGCCGAGGAAGCTGAAGTCCTCCTCGATCAGCAGGACCTCCCCCTCCGCCCTCCCCGGCGATATCGCCCGGCCCTCGAGGATCATAGGAGCACCTCCATGAGCTTCTCGAAGGAGTCGCACCTCACCTTCTGGGAGCAGAGGGTGGGCAGGTAGTTGCAGGCCTTGGCGGAATCGCTGGCGCTCCTTTCGAACAGGCCCTCCACCGGCGTCACCACCATGCAGGTGTCGGCGAGCACCGGGCCGAATCTTTCCAGGATCGCCACCTCGCGGGGCATGGAGTCCCTGACCTGGCGTGATGTGCAGAACCAGACGGTGACGTCCGACCTCTTCTCCTTCCCTTCGAGGAAGGCGGCCATCTCCCTGACCTCCCGCTCGGAGAGATGGGGGCAGCCGAAGGCGATCAGCTCGATGTCCTCCGTGCCGGTGAGACTGTCCTGCGCCTCGGTCAGCTCCGCTTCGCCGATATGCATGGTCTCCAGGCCGGAGAGGTCCTGGTCGGCGGCCTCGGGGGTCGCGCCCTCCACGTGGAACATCGCCACCGCCCCCGAGGCGGCCATCGCCGCCGCCATGATCTTGGCCTCCTCCCAATCGGGCCTTATGCCGCGGAAGTAGGGGATGCCGTTGCCTATGGCGGAGCCGACCGCCTGGCCCAGCAGGGAGTGCTGGAACAGGCTGCCGTCGATGTCCGCATCGATGATGACAGTCGGAGCGCGGTTCTCGTCCAGGTGCAGGCCGTAGTTGGCGGTCCTGCCGGCGATGGCCGCCGCCAGGGCCCCGGGGCCGCCTTCGCGGTTGGTGCGGGCCCCCACCATGGAGTTTACCATCGACAGCGCCGACGACTCCGCCCACGCCACATGCTCCCCCTGCCGCGGCAGGTTGCCGGCCAGGTAAGGGGTGCAGGAGCAGGTGGTGTCCACGCCCATGCGGGCGTAGAGCTCTATGATGTGGAGCTGCTTGCGGGCGAATCCCTCCTCGACGCCCATCTCCCGCCAGCGCTGGCTGTCCATCCCGGAGGGGTTCAGGGTGCTGGGCACCCTGACCTTGGACTCCTTGGACACATGCTCCAGGTAGGATATGCCGCCGTCGCCTATGGTCTTGTAGGACACGCCGGAGATGTGGGCGGAGCTTATGGGCACCAGGTCTTGGGCCCCGTATATCCTCCCCAGGGCCACCACCAGCTCCATGGCCTTGCGGACGCCTTCGCCCTCCTCGCCGTCCAACATCCTCTGCTCCGCGGCAGTCAGCTCCATGCTCAGGGGTTAGCGTTTGGCCGTTGAAAAACATTCGCAGGCTGATGTGCGCCGGCCCCATATCAGGATGGCGGAGCGGTCGCTTCGCAAGTTCCATATAATGATTTAACGCATTTAAGCCCCATGAGCGAGCTCAACGGGGACGCTGGTGTGCAGGAGCTGCGGAAGCGGATAATCGAGCATGTTGAGAACGAGGGCGTGGACATGGCGGGGTTCGGACCCTTCGATGTCCTCGAGGACGTGAAGAAGTTGGGCGAGGGGCCGTTCGACCTGCCCAACGCCATATGCATAGCCGCCGAGCTGCCGTTGGAAGCCGTGGAGGGGGCCAAGGAAGGCCCCAGCGAAGCATTGCGGGAATCCTACAAGACGGCGAACAAGAAGATGATGGGCGCCGCCGCGGGGATAGTCGAGATGCTGGAGGCCGCGGGGTACAGAGGCCGCATCGTGCACCCCGCCGAAAGGGTTGACACCGGGAATCTGCTGGGACCTGTTTCGCTCAAGGCGATCGCCAGGGCCTGCGGCCTGGGATGGATAGGCAAGAACGGCCTGTTGCTCACCGACCGCTTCGGACCGAGGCAGCGCTTCCTGGCCATCCTCACCGACATGCCGTTGCTGGAGACGCCGGACGCCCGGGAGTGCGAGTGCGGCGACTGCCGCGAATGCATCGACAACTGCGCCATGAAGGTCCTCAACGACCAGACCTTCACCGACCACCCGCCGAGCCGTGACAGCACCATAGACTGGGAGAGGTGCGGCCGTTTCGAGGTCAAGCTCATCGGCGACGGCAGCAGGCCGGAGCGGGCCTGCGGGAAGTGTATGGCCTACTGCCCGAGATCGTATCCGTAAGAACCGCAATTGCTTGAACCGTGTTCGGTGGACGCTCCTCATCAGACCTACGTACCATGCGACCCAAACATTCATGGGCGATGGAGGGGCTTCTTCATCTTCACCGCGCTGAGGGCTGCATCTCGAAACGGTGCCATCGGCGGAACCGCCGCCGTCCTGACGGGTGAATGGGCGGGGAGAATCCGAGCCTGCCTCCCGATGCAGGGACAGCTTACGGTAAGATGGCGTCCTATGACCATTTTCTAGATTATCAAGTTTCGTTCTGCCCCCCGTAATTATAAATAAACTCAAATCCACCGGAAATTAGAGGTGGTTCATAGTGAATAAGTCTGTAAGTGCCTTCTTGTCAATGGCCGTTGCGGCATTGATGCTGATGGCTACCGGAGCTGCACTCGTCAGCGCCCAGCAGCCTGACGCTCCCGGCCCTCCATTCGATGTGGTCCCTGAGATTGGGTTCTCACCTGGCGAACAGATGACTCAGAATGAGATTGAGGAAAGAGTCAAAAATATGACCCAGATTGCCGAGGAGCGAAAGATGTTCGGCATGCTCACGTATGACGATGGAGCGGCCGAAGGGTACTTCGTCAAATTCACCCATAATGAGACCACAGGGCAGCTGAGCAATTACTCGGTGCGCACTGGTGAGGAGTACACCGATGTTTTCCTTACTGTGTCCATGGAAGACTTCGCCCCTGATGACAACAGGGTCGCGGGTTCGTTTTTCGCTCAATGGAACAACAGTGACCGCATGATGGTGCAGAACAACCCGACGTCTTTGATGAAGGTCTCATCGGAGGCCTCTGTCAACGTCTCCTTCATGCTCGCTGACGGCATCGAGGCCGGCGAGGTGGTGACGAACGGCGAACGGCAGACAGTCAACCTCACGGGCGAGGGCGTCTCTTCGGTTATAGCGGTCGGCAACGGCAGCATATCGTTGGACAACACCACTGACGACGTCTATGTCAACGTGACCGCCGCTGACGGGAATCTGTTCTTCAGGATGATGCCCTATTTCGCCGACCCGGACACGGCCAATATGATGTCTGACGCCGTATCCGACGGCAGGATCAGCAATGAATTGGCCATCCTGGCCCGTGACGGCGACGCGCTTTCGGTGGAGACCGCCTACCAACCCGGATACAAGATGGAGATGTCCGAGGTCAGGGATGACGGCATGGAGCTGGAGCTGTCATCAGACAAGCCCGACGGCAAGGTGATGGTCGTCGTCTTCGACGATGAAACGCTGGACGGTTCCCAGGAGCTCTCCGTGACCCTGAACGGGGTCGAGCTGACGGAGGGCGAGCTCGGTGAGGTCCTCGCCGCCACCGGAAACCAAACCGGGGACGCGATGTACGCGTTGATCGAGGAGGAGGGCACCTACCACCTGGTGGTCTATGTGCCCCACTTCTCGACGCAGACCCTGGAGGTTGACACCGTGGCGGCCATCACGGAAGAGATATGCCCCGCCGTATGCGCCGTTGCGGCCCTGGCCCTGTTGGCAGTGCCGGTGATGCTTATCCGGCGCAGGCGTTGAAAGCCATGGCGGAACTCTGGCGTGCCGCTCATGCTTCAGCGTGGGCGGGGCGTCGGACCCGGCTCGAAACCCCTTCCTTCTTTTACTTCGACAACGGACCGTAGGGGATCCTTGCGGACACGGCATAGAAGCGGGCTAGCGGTAGGCCGCCGGATGACGTCCTTTTTCAGCTCCTTCCGGTAAAAGGACGAACGGTTGATCATCGGCCCCCTGGATCAGGAGGGTGGGTGATCTGGACGCTCGGAGGACCGCACATCGACCAACGCGTTGCCGGCGAAATGGCCCCCAACCGCTGTTTCCGGACGATGTTTAGATGAATAGGGCGCCCACCAGGTTGAAGGCCATGAAATCCATGCACCTGAGGACATTGCTGACCGTCAATCGGACCGATCAGGGAGGTGGCCCGTCCTTCTGCACCATGCGCATCCCCATTATCTTTTTGCATAATGTCAAGCCGCCTCCGCATTCCAGCACGATGGAGTAGAGCAGCGCCAATGCGAAGCTGGCGAGGTTCGCCATCAATGCCGGCCCAACGGCCATCTGAAAGCCTACGAAGCCGTTCTCGCCCAAGGCCATGGCAACTAGAGATCTTAGGGTCCAGAAGATTCCAATAGCCATTATGTGAGCGAAGAGCTGCGCCATGAACCTCTTGGTCACGCCCGCAGGAATGAAACAATCCGTCATGTAGTGACGGCCTCTTGTTGTTCTTCCGCATGGAGTCTCGGCATCGGGAATAAAGATTATTTCATCCAGCCAATCGGGGCTGAACAGGGAAGCGATGAAATAAGGATGCCGAATCAGTGACCATGATAAAGTACCGTTTTGATAATCGACGGTATCGTGACCTTACAAACCTTGGAGAGGCATGAAAAAAATGATATCACAATGGGTTTGTGGCGGCCCCTCGAGGATGAGGGCCGGGTCCGACCCTCGGAGGGTCCGGCGGAATCCTGGCCGCATATGATGACAGGGGGCATCCCTGCCACCGTCTGCCGCCTGGACTCACTTGTTCAGAAGGTCTTCCCTCAATTTGCGGTACTCGGTCTTCAATCTTAACTTGGAGTCCTCAATCTGGGATTCGATCTTTCCCTCCAGGCCTCCCGCTTTCGCCTTGCTCTTCTCGACCAGCCTCTTGCCTTCCGATTCCAGGGAGTCCAGCTCCCGCTGGAACTCCTCATCGTACTCTTTGAAGACGTTCTCCAGCTCCTTCCTCTTGTCCTCGGATTTCTCCTTGAGGCCCTGGGTCCTCTTCTCGGCCTCCGCTTTGGCCTGGTCTATCTTTGTCCTGGCTCTCTTCTCGAAAGTCTCGATGGCCTCATCGATCTCTGTTCTGTCCATCCCTTTCAACTCCTAGAAAAACATTCCTTGCGGAGATTATAGGTAATTTTTGGAAAAATTTCTTAAGGGATGAACGGGGGCGGGAAGGAGGCCGCAACGAAGGCCCGTCAAGTTCCTTGGGCTCGTGGACACGACACCCGAGAAGCTTGATTTCTGCTCATCAACTTTGTTTCAGAGTCCTGCTCATCCATACGGCCTCAGGTTGGATCCTCCAGATGCGTGAACGTTCCATATTAACCGCTAGGGCCGTATGGACCCATCATCCTTCCGGAATCTTACCGCTGGTCCGATCGAGAGGTGACAAACGCTTTAACGCAACGGTCGACCGGGCGGGCATTGTGCTCATCTCGAATGCTATCACACGCCAGCATGCCTCGCTGAGGTCGCTGCGTGGCTTGCTATGCCAAGCGCATCATCATCATGGCTCATCTTCTCCTAAGCACCATGGCGGACATCCCTAGCACCAGCATCAGAGCCAGAGGCAGGGGGCATATGTCGTCGTCATCCGTATCATCGTCATCATCGATGGGCGCTTCGTCTATCGCCTCCGGGACAACACTGAGGGCCTCGGTCTCATCGCTGAGCCCGCTCTGGCCATGCGCCACTTCCACTGCGAGGCCATGATGGTCGTCAACCGTCAGCGAAGTTCCGTGGTCGATTGAGACGCATATATCGTTGGCCTCGAAGTCCGCGAACGGCACCAGGGACCAGCTGCCGTCGCTCCAGGTCATGTTGGCCACCATGGAACTGAGGTCAAGCTCATCGCCGTGAGAGTAGAGAAGCAACGGCTGCTCTTCGATGGCGATTACGGTGACGACGCTGATGACTGTTATCTCATCGGTGTAGACCATCTCCCCGCTGGCGCCATGGATGACGGCTATCCTGCTACCCTCAGTGCCATGGTCTAATGGGTCTATGGCGTCCGGGTCGGCGACGAGTCCGTTGTCTG
>PUJZ01000041.1 GCA_003550345.1 Methanomassiliicoccaceae archaeon | reverse complement strand
CAACGTCGTCCTTAACGCCTCCGGCTCCGGTGACAACGTCGGCGTGGCCTCCTATCTTTGGACGTTCAACGACGGGGTCGCGGACCTGAGCTACAATAATCCGGTGGCGGAGCACACTTTCACAAGGGCGGGCGTGTTCACCGTCACCTTGACGGTAGGAGATGCCGCCGGGAACAACGGCACTGACACCACGACCGTCACCGTGAACCTCACTCTGTCCATCGGGCCAGTGCTCAGCGCCAACGGTCCCTTGGAGGGCGCGGAGGTGGCGGTGCTGCATGCGCAGGCCTGGTACAACGCCACCACCGACGCCGACGGCATGGCGGCGCTCTCCCTGCCGCCCTCAGCCGCAGGTTCCAGCCTGGGGGTCTTCGTATCGATGGCCGGCCACGATGACGTCGCCTTCGTGACCGTCGCTTCCGCCGAAGGCGCTCTGACGGACCCCGTACCCGCGATGGCGGTTCCCGACGAGCCCGTGAACGCGGCCTTGTTCGTCGTCATCGGCGCGGCTGTCGTGTTCGTCATGGCCTACATGCTGGGAAGGTTCCGGGGCTGAGCTGGCGCCCTGCAATAACTTTATGTTACCACTCGCGCTAATCCGCCTCCTATGAAGAAGGAGATGAGCGCCTTCGACGTGCGGGCGATGGTGGAGGAGATGCAGGAGCTGGTGGGCTCCCACGTCGACAAGGTATTCCATTGGGGCGAGGGGAACGTCCTCGTCCGCCTGAACGTCCAAGGGGAGGGCAAGAGGGAGCTCTTCTTCAAGAGGAGGAAATGGCTGTACCTGGCCAAGGAGAAGCCGGACACGCCGAAGATGCCCTCCAACTTCGCCTCCTTCGTGCGCAAGCACATCTCCAACTCGAGGGTGAACGCGGTGGAGCAGATCGGCTTCGACCGCATCGTGAGGATCGTGCTGTCCAGCAAGGAGGCGCCCATCCATCTCGTTTTCGAGATCTTCGGCGGCGGGAACGTGCTCCTCGTCTCCGAGGGCAAGATAATGAACTGCGTCGTCCAGAAGAGCTGGCGGCACCGCCAGGTCCGGCCGGGGGCGGAGCATCAGCTGCCGGGCCAGCGCTTCGACCCGATCACGGCGAGCGCCGATGAGTTCATCGACGCGGTGAAGGACTCGGACTCCGACCTGGTGAGGACCTTGGCGACCGCCGCCAACCTGGGGGGGCAGTACGCCGAGGAGGTCTGCGTGCGCAGCGGCATCGACAAGAACAGCATGCTCTCATCGCTCGCGGAGCCGCAGCTCCGCAAGGTGCACGGGGTGATGACCGCGATGATCGACGAGCTGCTCAACTCCCGCTCCCCCTCGCTGTACGGCGACAGCGAGCGTTTTGTGGACGTTTCGCCGCTGGTGCTGCAGAGCAACTCCCACCTCCAGCGCGAGGCGAGGGAGAGCTTCTCAGCGGCGATGGACGAGTTCCTCTCCCAGCTGCAGGAAGAGGAGGACGAGGCGGTCAGCGATCCGATGCTGGACAAGCTCGACCGCAGGATAGAGAGCCAGCGGGAGACCATCCACAGCTACAAGGAGGAGGCGGAGGCCTGCCGCCTCAAGGCCGACTCCATCTACACCGAGTATCAGAAGGCGGACGAGCTGCTGCGGGTGCTGCAGGAGCAGTCGCAGAAGCTTGACTGGGAGAAGCTGAGGGAAGGGGCGATGAAGATCCCCTTCGTGCGCTCCATACAGCCTTCCAAGAGCATGGTCGTGGCAGAGCTGGACGGCATGGACGTGCCTTTGGACTACAGGGAGGGGCCGGACGCCAATGCCTCCCTCCTTTACAACAAAGGCAAGGAGATCGGCGAGAAGGCCAAGCGCGCCGAGGCCGCCCTCAAGGAGACGGAGGAGCAGAAGGCCAAGCGCCTCAAGGGCCTGATGAAGAAGCAGGCGGAGCGCTCCGACGCCAAGCCGACGAAGCAGTTCTGGTTCGAGAGGTACAAATGGTTCGTATCAACCAACGGCCACCTGGTGCTCAGCGGCAGGGACGCCCGCACCAACGACCAGCTGGTGAAGAAGCATCTCAAGGAGAACGACATCTACGTGCACGCGGACGTGCACGGGGCGCCCTCGGTGGTGGTCAAAGAGGGCGCTGACGCGACAGAGGAGGACCTGCGCGAGGCGGCCACCTTCGCCCTGGCGCAGTCCAAGGCCTGGACCTCCTGCTTCGCGGAGGGCGCGGCATACTGGGTGCGCCCCGACCAGGTGAGCAAGACGCCGCAGCCCGGCGAGTTCGTCCCCCGCGGGGCCTTCATAGTCAGGGGGAAAAGGAACTACCTCTACCATCTGCCGGTGGAGCTCGCCGTCGGAGAGATCGAGCATGAGGGGGCGCGCAAGGTGATGTGCGGCCCCGCCTCGGTGGTGAGGAGGAGGGCGCAGCGCCTGGTCGTGCTGCGCCCGAGCAAGGAGAAGAAGGGCAAGCAGGTCTCCAAGCTCGCCAGGGAGTTCAACGTCCCCGAGGAGGAGCTGGCGAGGACCCTGCCTCCGGGAAGCTTCGACATCGTGGAGAGAAGGGGCTTCAAAGAGGAGTGAGTGGTGCCCGAGCCGGAATTCGAATCCGGGTCAAGAGATCCGCAATCTCACAGGATATCCTAGCTACCCCACTCGGGCGTTTTTTATCGCGGTGAACGAAAGGGAGCGGTTCACAGCTCGATCTGCTTGCGGTAGTTTACTATGTATCCGGCGATGCGGTTGCGCATCGAGACCGAGTTGACGTCGCAAAGGGCGTTGACCATCTTCTTGTTGGCCTCGAAGTCTTCGCTGAAGGCCTCAGGGTACTTCTCGAGCAGCTCGATAGACACTCTCTTGATATAAGTGGGTCTGATCTTTCCCATTTCATTCACCGGGTGAGGCAGGTTAAGTTAATTCCGTATATAAACGTTATCGCAACCCGCCGCTCTGGTCGTTTCCGCTGCCGATGCTGGCTATCCCTTCGGCTCCCCGCAGGTGAGCTCCCCTTCGGGGCAGGGGCCGCGCACGCAGGGGGCGCCGGCGTCCTTGAATATGACTGGCGAGGCGTCCTTGCACAGCTCCAGCATGCGGTCGGCCATCTCCCTTATCTCCCATTGGGCGCGGTTGCAGCAGCGCAGCGAGAAGAAATGCCGCAGCTCGCGGGCGTTCATCGTCACCGTTATGTTGGTGGTGCTCGCGTTGGGGAGGATGTAACGGGCGTCCTCCTTGGGCACCGACTCGGCCAGCTCGCGGTAGGCCTTCCATATCCCTTCCATCAGGTCCTTGTACCTGGCCTTCAGGGCGGGATCGGCGGCGATGCTCGGCGGGGTGACGAAGTCAGGGTCGTTCAATGAAACGTAGCGCTGGCTCTGCTGCGAGTAGGAGGCGATGCGGTGCCGCACCAGCTGGTGCGTGAGGGCGCGGGACGCCCCTTCCACGGAGAAGGTGAACGACGCGTGCTCGATCACCGAATGATGGCCCATGCCCACTATCTTGGCGAGGATCCTCTCCGCCTGCTCCTCATCCGTCCCTTCAAGTAGGGAGCTGGCGCTGCTCGCCGAATAGCAGGACTTCCCCGCCGCGGCGCAGATGCGGTCGGCGTCCTCGGTGTAGGCCAGCAGATTCACCCTCACGCTCCCGCCTCCCCCTGCCAAAGCTCACGGCGTATGCTCTCCATCTTCACCGGGTCCAGGAGGTCCCGCAGGCGTATCTTCCTCAGATCGTGGCCCTCGAGGGACCCCGCCAGCCCTTCGACGTGGGCATCCCCCACCACCACGACGATGTCCTCGAACCGCGCGGCGGCGGACTCGATCCTCGCGGCCATGCGCTCGTTCCTCTCGTCGATGAGCATCGACATCAGCGAGGGGAATTGCCTCCTCATGTCTTGAATGTAATCCTCCTCCGCCTCGCTGAAACGCCCCAGCTCCCTCTCCACCGTCTTCTTGGACGAGACCATGCCCCGCACGGAGGACATCAGCAGGCGGATCTTCTCCCTCGCCGTCATCCTCTCCATCAGCTTCTTCACCGCCAAGGAAGCGTAGTCGTCGATGAGCACCAGCTCCGCCCCCACCGTCTCGGCGGCCTCCACGGCGGCGAGCATGTCGCTGCCCACCTCGCTGCCGAACTCGTCGGCGAGGCGCAGCTGCTGCTGCGCCATCATGCGGTAGAACCAGGGGGCCTTGGCCTCATCCTGGCCTTTGGGCGCGCGGATCGAGCGCAGGCGCTGCGGGTCCAGCTCCACCAGGACCGCCTCCGGCCAGCTGTTCTTCACGATGAAGGACACCTGCTCTTGGATGCGGAACACATGGCCGGTCCCCAGGATGGTTATCATCGGCCGTAGATATCTCAACTTTTTTAATTAACCTTTCATATGGGCAGTCGTGAACGGAAGCTGCAGCCTCGTGGTCTTCGACATGGACGGGGTACTTTTCGATTACGTCTCCTCATGGAAATGGGTGCATGACTTCATGGGCGTGGACAACAGCCACAACCTCGCCCTGTTCAAGAGCAGGGAGATAGACGAGGCGGAGTTCATCCGCCGCGACGTCGCCCTGTGGAAGACGGTGAAGCCGGACATGGGCATCGAGGACGTCAGAATGGCGTTCCGCGACATGCCGGTCATCGACGGCCTGCAGGAGACCCTCGCCTCGCTGCGCTACAACGGCATTCGCTCGGTGATAGTCTCCGGAGGTATAGACCTGGCGGCGGAAAGGATCGGCGCAGGCTACGGCTTCGACGACTACGCTGCCAACACCCTGATAACCAACGGCGACGGCACCCTCGTCGGCGAGGGCATACTCAACGTGGACCTCTCCGACAAGGGAGTGAAGATGCGCGAGTTCATGCGACAGTACGGCGCGGAGAAGGAGGAGACCGTGGCCATAGGCAACTCATTCGTTGACGTGAAGATGTTCGAGAACGCCGGCTTCTCCATCGCCTTCAACCCCATAGACGACGAGGTTGTGGAGGCGGCCGACGTGGTCGTCGAATCGCGGAACATCTCCGCCGTGCTGGAGCACATCCTCCCTAGGCGTAGGTCTTGCGCATGAACTTGCAGTAGATGCGCACTATGTCGCGCGCCT
>PUJZ01000074.1 GCA_003550345.1 Methanomassiliicoccaceae archaeon | reverse complement strand
GCAATGCGGACGGTCAGGGGAGCGGTGTGTCAAACGCTTTTGGGGTAGGCCCCGGTCCGCCGGACCGCCTGGAAATGGATCAACAGCCGGGAAACACCGTGGTCGCGCAGTTCATAGAGCCCCCGCCAGCCGTGCGCGTGCTGGATGCATTCGACAACAAGGTGCCGGGCATCACGGTGCAGGTCGAATTGAATACCAACACCTTTACACACGGCAGCAACACCCTTGCCGTTAGCGACGCCGAAGGGATTGCCGCCTTTGACAGGCTGGCCACCCTGAGCTCAGGCAGCGACTACGTGCTGGCATTCGATGCGGGAGATCAGGTGACCATTGACTCCGACCCATTCATCGTTTTCCCGGAAGGCGCCTCTGCCCTGGTCGTATTGACCGTGGCACAACAGACGGTCGCCGGCGAGCCCCTCGCCGGTCCACCGGAAGTCCAGCTGATAGACCAGTACAATAACCCGGTAGCCAACGTCCAGGTGGAAGTAAGCATCAACAAAAACGAATTTGCAGAAGGCAGCGCGACGGTGATAGAGACCGACGGCCAGGGGATCGCCCGCTTCGACGACCTCCGGATCGAAAAGGCCGCCACCGGCTATCAGCTGACATTTGAAGCATCATTGGAAAAAAGAATACACACGGTGAGGATGAACGTAAGATAAGCAGGGATCGTTATGCATTTGGTTTTCAATACATATTTGATACGCATTGCCGCCTTCCTGGTTTTCGGGATGGCCCTGACAGCGTATGCCCAGCCGCCCCTGCCCGGCCATGGAATCGATGAGGACCTCTCACCCGGCACCCTCGACGCCTTTGAATTTGATCCCATCGCCACACAACAGGCCGGCGAATCCTTTACCATCACCATCCGCGCCGTGGATGCCCTGGGGCATACGGTGGAAAGCTTCGACGGAACGGTGGAGCTCAGCCTGAATAATGATCAAGATTTTGTGGATGGCGGAGGACAAACCGGAGCATTTACCAATGGTGTGCTTGAAAACCATACGGTACAGGTCGACGTGGCCGGCAGCGATTACATCATCACCGCCACGAACAGCGATTCTGAAGGCGACGAGGAGGGCCAGTCGGAACCCTTTGACGTATTCACCAGCGACCAGCTGGTGCTTACCATGGTAGAACAACCCCCCGGAAGTGTGGAGGCCGGCGAGACAATCTCCGTGCAAGTCAAGCTGGCCGACATTGTGGGCAATGCCACCGAAGGGGCTGAGGTGGAAGTCGATGTAAATCAGCATACCATTGCTTCGGGCACCCTGAGTGCCACCACAAATGCAGAAGGCATCGCTACCTTTGATGACCTGGTCATCGAAAAGGCAGCTACCGGCTATCGCTTGCTGTTTAATACGGATGAAGGGCAGAATGGCAAAAGGGGAGGAGTGGATGAACTGGCTTCAGACCCCTTTGACGTGACCGCAGCTGCAGCGGAAAATATGGAATTTGACCAGGATGTGCCCGCCAACCCGGTTGCGGGTGATCCCATCGACCCTGCGCCGTCCGTAAGGGTAGAAGACACCTACGGCAACCCGGTTCAGGACATAGAGGTCAGCGTATCGGAAAAAGGAGATTACGAACTGGATGAGGGTGCTTTAACACAAACCACCGGTGCGGATGGCCTGGCTACCTTTGACGACCTGGTGATCAATACCGCAGACGGTGGGTATGTGTTGGTTTTCAGTGCGACCGGTCTGGATGACCTGGAGTCTGAATCATTCAACGTGGTTGCCGATGCCCCCGATGATCTTGATTTCATTGATGACAGCGGGTCTCCTGCAGATGTGCAGGCAGGCCAGTCTGTCGAACCGATCGTGGTCAGGCTGACAGACAAAGTGGACAATCCCATCAGCAGCCAAAACTTGGTCGCATCCCTGATACCGCTCTCGCAAAAACGTCCTGGAGGACCTGCAGCGCGTGGAAACAATGGCTTTTCAGATGAAAGCACCACGGAAGTTGAGACAAATTCAGATGGCGAGGCCACATTTGATGACCTGACCATAGAAGAAGCTAGGAGCTACCGGATCCGGATTGATGTCGAGGGCCACGATCCCGAGTTGGAGACAGCAGATTTCGAGGTGACTGCAGGCGACGTGGGCAGCATCAGCGTTACCGTCCAGCCGGCAGCGGTCACCACGGCCGGACAAGTGATCCCCGGGGAAGGGGAAGGCCATCCTGCCGCGAAAGTTACGGATGACTTTGGAAACCCCGTTCCGGATGTAAACGTGACCGTTTCGTTGACAAACGGCAACGGAGGCGGGGGACTTACCTTTGATGGAGGAACAACCGAACGTACCACGGACCAGGACGGGCAAGCCATCTTCAATGACCTGGTGATAGAGACCGCCGGATTGAATTACCAGTTGCTGTTCACGGCGAATGACACCGACCGGACATCGCAACATTTTGAGATCGAATCGGCAGAACCAGCGCAGATGGAGATGGAGACGCAGCCCGGCGAAACCGTGGCGGGAAGCGCCATCACCGGTCCGCCCTCGGTGAGGGTGGTCGACGAATATGATAACCCCGTGTCCGGAATCGAGATCACCGTGCATTTGCAGGACAAGATTGCCTTCAACTCGGGCACCACCAAAGTCTTTACCGAAGATGACGGCGTGGCCCGGTTCAGTGACCTGGTGATCAATACGGAGGGGAGCTATCTGTTGGAGTTTGATGCAGATGCAGCTGGTGTGAGCAACATCACTTCCGACGAGTTTGACGTGGTGACCAACGAATTTGAGGTCATCCACGCCGATCCGGCGCAATTGACCATCGAAACGCAGCCTTCTGAGACGGCCGTGGCTGGCGTGGCATTCGACCGGCAGCCCGTCGTTCACATAGAGGACGAATATGGTAACCTCGCTACCCGCGACAGCCAGACGCAGGTGACGGCCTCGGTTCATTCCGGCACCGGCGAGCTGGAAGGGGAGCGCACGGTAGGCGCCGTGTCGGGGGTCGTTACTTTTGATGAGCTTTCCTACGATTATGCGGAAACCATCACCATCGTATTTACCGCCGAATCGGAGGATTATACCATCGAGAAAGCTGTGTCCGACGAAGTGGATGTCGGATCGGCCGGGGCGGATCACATCGTACTGAGCGGTCCGGAAAGCGTCGTGGCCGGGGAGAAAAGCACCGGGTTCACCATTACCGTGTATGATGAATTTGGCAACGAAACGGCAGTTGAAGCAGATACTGAAATTTCGCTGGAAAGCACTTCTTCGGGTGATGTGACCTTCTATCCGGATAATTCGGTCACGATTGATAACGGACAGTCATTTGTCAACTTCTCATACACCGACACCCAGGCCGGCACCCACACGGTCACGGCCACGCAGAGCTCCGGCGACAGCGGGCTCGACGGCGAGTCAGACACCCATCGGATAGAGGTAGAACCGGCGGCGACCCACAAATTCGTCTTCACGGAAGTGCCTGCTTCTTATACTGCCGGCGATCCCCGGGTGAAATATACCGTGCAGCGGCGTGATGAATTTGGAAACCCTTACACTACGGGAGATCAAACCGTATACCTGCATACATCTTCTGATGGATCGGCAGCTGCGTTTTTTGGTGTTGCTGAAAATGGTACGACCATCACGCAGATCACCATTCCAGGCGGCAGTTCGACGGCTGACTTCTGGTATTACGACAACAAGGCCGGCGAGTGGACCATCACGGCATCCGATCAAGACAACGGCCGAAATATGTCTTTGTCCGGTCGAAGCATCGAGGATGCCACCCACGAGCTCACCGTGGATCCCAAACCCCTCACCATCACCGTGAGAGATGATGAACGGATCTACGGCAATGATGACCCGCAGTTCGAATTTGAAGATTTTAGTGGTGAGCTGATAGATGGCGATGAGGTAAAGGATGTAACCGGTGGTGATGGAGGATATGCGGATATCGAATACGAGACGGGTACCACCATTGAGTCGCCGGTAGACGTTTATCCTGGTGATATTGGCATTGTGACGAGCAGTTTGAATGGGGGCAGGGTTGGCAGTTACAGCATAACCATAGAGAGGGGGGAGTTGGAGATTACCAAACGCGACCTCACCCTCAGCAATTTTGTTGCTGACGACAAAACCTACGATGGTACGACTGAAGTAAAAAGCGGCGATGGTTTTGATGACGACCGCTTGTTCAGTGACGAGCTTGAGTTTACGTATGAAGTTGCTTTTGAAGATGCAGAAGTGGGTGAGGGCAAGGATGTAGAATTCACGAATATTGAACTTTCCGGTGGTGAGGATGCAGGCAATTACAACCTGGTGACCACCACGGGCACTGCCACGGCCACCATTTTACGGCGGGAACTAACGATTGGCGGCAGTTTCACTGCACACGATAAGCCTTATGATGAAACGGTTGATGCTGAGATTGATGATGATGACCTGACACTTGTAAATGTCGCTGATGGTGATGACAACGATGTTGAGCTAATTGATGTCGTGGTTGAATTTGTATCGCCGGAGGTTGGCACGCATAGTGTAACCATCGTATCTGCTGGCATTTCCGGTGAGAAGGTCGGAAATTACACGCTAACGCTGGAAGGTGCTCCTCAGACCACGGCCGAGATATGGCTCTCCTACTACCTGGCGCTTGTGGCTGATCCTGAGGGTGCTGCCACGCTGAGCGGTTCGGGCTGGTACCTGGCGGAAACTGAGGTGGAGATTGGAGCAACAGCCATTGATGACCAGGTTTTTGTAAACTGGATGGATGAACAAAGCTGGGTTGCCGGCACATCAACCCATACCTACACGATGCCGGCGCGGAGTGTGACGTTGACGGCGAGTTTTGATGATGAAGACAGTGCAAACACATATGAGTTGACTCTTACCAAGTCAGGAGAAGGTGTGGGCACGATCACACCCACTGCTGATACTTATTCATTGCTGGAAGGTCAAAAGGTTAATTTGAGCGCTGCTGCCGGGGAGGGAAATAGCTTCTTTGTGAACTGGACAACCTCAAATGTGTTTTTAAGTGATGAAATGGACTTTACATTTGTGATGCCAGAAGAAAACATTACGGTTGTTGCTAATTTCATTGC
>PUJZ01000090.1 GCA_003550345.1 Methanomassiliicoccaceae archaeon | reverse complement strand
TCAAAGGCCTCGGCGACGTCAGCGAGCTGATGCGCAGGCAATCGATCATGAATCTGGAGGCCTTCGACCGCAAGGGCTGGGTCAGACTCATGGACGGGGACCCTAGGGCGATACTCCTCGGTTTCGAAAGGTCGGAAGGGAGCAGGCTCCTGGAAATGAGGCACAAATTGGGAGTGCTCAGGCTGATGATGAAGTGCCTGTCAAAGGACCAGAAGCGAAGGCTGAAGGCGAATTTCAAGGCCGTGAAGAAGGTCGTGGACATGAAATGGGCCTACCGGGAGCTTTCCGGGAACTTCTACTACGTCAAGATGCTGGCGGTGGACAGCGGCCTGCGGGGCAGCGGGGCCTTCCGGCGATTGATGGAGCCCCTCTTCGAGGAATGCGACCGCAAAGGGATCCCCATCGTGCTCGAGACCCACGACGAACGCAACGTGGCCATCTATGAGCATTTCGGATTCAGGACGGTGAGGACATTGGGGCCTGGGCCCACAGGGCTCAAGCAGCACTGCATGGTCCGCGACTCCGCCCGGCCGGAATAGAGGGAAGCAGTTTCTCAGCCGGGAGGGAATCCCCGGTCGCGGAAATAGATGTGCTGGCGGTGACGGCCCTCCCTCATCGCGAAGCCCTTGACGGTCACCGCCCTCTCCGGGCAGAAGTTGTAGCACCGGAAGCAGTCGGTGCATTCCGGGGTCCAACGCAATTCCTCTCCCTCCAGCTCTATCGCCCCCGTGGGGCATTGCTCCACGCAGAGCATGCAGAGGGTGCACCTGTCCGGATGGGCGCCGAAGTACCTCCAGGTCCTGTTCTTCCATTTGGGGCCCACTCTCTGCAGCCAGCCATTGAAGCGGCCGAACGAGCCGTACTGCACCTTCCTCATCTCCTTCCCCTGGACCACAAGGTCGACCGTCCCCTCCAGCTCCGCCAAGGTCCTGGCCATCTGCCTCTCGAGCTTCTCGTCCGTCAATGGATTGAAGGTGAGGAAGGGGACGCCTGTGTTGGGGCTCATGCGGAAATCCCGCGACACCCTGATGCGGACCCCCATCTTAGCCAGTCCGTCCTCGAGCATCAGGGCGCCGTCTCCGCTGAACGACTGCATGGTGGTGAGCACGAATGCATGCTCAGGGCCCCTCCTCCCGTCCTCCATGCCTTCGGCCACATCCTGCAGGAACCGGTAGACCAACGGCGGAGCGTCGGAGCTGTGCACTGGGTAGGCGAGGCCGATGACATCGCTATCACACCATTCAGAAACGATCGCCCCCATGCCCTTTGGCAAAAACTCGTCCATGGCCCTCAGGGTCACCTCCGCGCCCCTCTCCTCCGCCATCTCCTTGAACCTGTTGCAGAGCCACCATGTGTTGCCGGTGCCGCTGAAATAGCATAACAGAATCCTCACGCAACTCCTCCCTGGAACCTCAGCGATGATTATGGATTCGCCCGGTATTAATCCTGGGGTCGAGCGCTCGGGCGAGGCCTGCTGATCGCCGGTCGCCGCTCCCAGTCATGCGACGCATCCCGCCCCGAGGCCAAGAGGGACGCAGGAACGGCGGGCCCTGTGGCTCAGTCCCCGCCCAAAGATGAGAGGAACCTTTTGTACGCCGATTTCGCGGTGAGGGGGCCGAGCAGCATGACGGCGGCCATGATCGCCAAGGCCCCGATGGGCATGAAGTAGGCAACGGCCATGGCCAGCAGCAGCACGGTGATGCTCATCACCCAGCTGGTGACCATGAACAGGAAGTGGGGCCGGCTCACCGGGACCCTCCAGGACTTCGTGCTCTCCGCCCTCAGGGTGAAGAGCAGGAACAGGAGGGAGATGAATATGAACAGCGAGATGAAGAGGAACACAGTCTCCATCTCATTGGGCATGCTGCCGATGAGGCTGGTCGGGTAAGGCACCAGGGCTACGGCGCCCATGAGCGCGAGGTTGATGACCACCAGGCCGGTCTCGAAGGAGCCGAGCATCTCCACGAAGCGGTGGTGGTGAAGCCATAGGTTGGCGACCAGCGCGAAGCTGAGCACGAAGGCCATAAGCTGCGGCAGCTGATCGAGCAATGCGCCCGCCACATCCCCGTCGGCGGCTTCGGGCACGCTGAGGTTCAGGACCAGAAGGGTCATGGCGATGGCGAAAACCGCATCGCTGAGATTGGCGAAGCGTGAGAACTCCGATGTGTCCCGCGGATAACAGCTGCCCATGTCCCCCCGTCCGTTCCGTTGGCTCCGTCTCCCCCTGCCCGTCAGGAAGACTTCCCGGCCTATTCACCCACAGCGCGTTCAGCCCATATAATGATGATGAGGTCGCCAAACCAACGGTTGTTCTGAGATGGGCCTAAAAATCAAACTTTCAGCATCCGAGCCCCTTCCGAACCTTGCTTATGGGTGTCGCCCCCCGCCTGTGCATGAAAGGAAAAGGCACCTATGGCCGGGCGTACGGTCAATCCGACCGTGTTCAGCCATCCCAAGTTTGCGACTTGGTCATATTTCATATGGGCGCCGCCATGAAGGCCCCGCAACGTCTTCCAGGAAACGGGGGGCCTTTAGACAACACGCCCTCCCTCGAGGGTCCACTACGAGCGATCCCTGGATAAATTGCGCCCGCCGGCCGATCGGCGGCAACGTCAGGACATCCAGGCATACTGGTCGTGCCGTTCCCCCCTGATCCTCCGCAGCTCCTTCAGTATTTCTCCAGTGTCGCTGCGGCCTAGCCTTGTGGCACGCCGCAGCAGCCGCCTAGCAGCCATGGAATTCTGTTCCACCCCGTCGCCCAGGTAAAGGTGCCTGGCCATCTCAACCATGGCTCCAACGTGTCCCTGGGAGACCGCCCGGCGGTACCAATCCAAAGCCTGCTCGTACTCCTCGGACTCCTTGGCTATGAGACGGCCGAGGTTGAACTGGGCATCTGCATGACCCTGTTCCGCCGCCTCGCTGAAGAGACCCTTCGCCATATCCACGTCACTGGGGACGCCTTCGCCTCTCTCCAACAGGAGGGCGAGCCTGTTCTTGGCATCGGCCAGTCCCATCGCGGCAGCGACCCGGTATGATTCAGCAGCCCGCTTCAGGTCGAGACCCGTCCCCTCGCCGCTCTCTAGCATGAGGGCGAGGTTGTAGGCCGCCTCCGCATGGCCCAAGGCGGCCGCGCTGCTGTAGAGCTTGTAGGCCTCCCGCCCGTTATAGGGCAGGATCCTGCCCTCCTGATATGTCCAGGCGAGGTTGTTGATCGCTTCCGGCAGGCCGTCCGCCGCCGCCATGCGATAGAGCCTCACCGCCTCCTTGCGGCGATTCGGTGAGGCGCCAGGGCGGTCAAGATGCAATGCCAGGCAGAGCTGGGCACGGGCATGTCCCAGCGCTGCCGCCCGCCGGTACAGGGCGGCGGCCGTCTCTTCGGCGAGGTCGATGGAGCGGGACACGTCGCAGAGGTCGGCGGCATCGAGCATGTCGTCCGTGCCCGCCGCCTCCGCCTCCTGGCGGTAGTGCAGGAATGCCTTCCAGACATTCTTCGGGAAACCGATGCGTTTGCGATGCAGCGATGCCAGGTTGTAGAAGGCGTCCGCACTCCCCTTCTCGGCGGCCGACCGGTAGCACCGGAGCGCGTACATGATGTCCTCGGCCGTCCCCTCGCCCCTCTCGCTCATGACGCCGATGTTGTTGATCGCCTCCGCCAGGCCGTGTTCAGCGGCAATCGAGTAGAGCCTGTACGCCTCCTCGAGATTCTTGTTTACACCCTCTCCGTTGTAATGCATGCGCGCCAGGTTGTGGCATGCCTCCGGCACGCCCTGTTCGGCAGCCTTCTTGTACCAGTACAATGCCTCGCCGCTTCCCTCCGTCTCCACCTGGCCGCTGTCCAGCAGGACGGCCAGGCACAACTGGGCCTGCGGATGGCCGCGGCTGGCAGCGCGCCAGTACCATCTTACGGCCATGTCCTTGTCGCCAGGTAGACCCTCGCCGACATCATATAAGCGTCCCAATAAGAACTGCGCCCCCGGGTCCCCCTGGTCAGCGGACATGCGCAGGGAGAAGAACTCCTCTCTGAGGCCATCGCTGACCGTCTTCGAGCTGGAGTAGATCCTGACCAACCTCTTCCGCGATTCGGGGTCATAGACCGGCAAGACGGGCTCGGTGTCCTCGAAGTCAGAGGGGGGCCAGTAATCGTCATCCTCAAATGCCCATTCCTCCTGGGCCTCGGCTGGGGTAGGCTCCGCCTCAACCATTTCTGCGGCCATCCTCTTGGCCGCCTCCCTCAACTCCTGGGAACGCCTCGCCCCCTTCTTCGCCCTCACCGAGTGGTAATGCGCCATTTCAAGATTTATTTGGATTTGGTTAATACTTAATACTTCTTTTGGAACCAATGATGCTGGAGGAGTTCAGGGCTAAGGGCGGCAGACGAGCGCCGGCGCCGGTTGTTCATGAACGGGGCTGTCCCAACGGTATGATGTACAGCGGCTCCAACTCCGCGGGCATGCCGACGACCTTCTTCACCAGCATGTCCTCGAAAGCGCCCACCATGACCGTGCCCAGGCCTAGCGCCTCCGCCTCCAGGGCGATGTTCTGCCCTGCATGGCCGGCCTCCATGTGCACGTAGCGGACCCCCCGCTGCCCGTATACCCTCGCCGTCCTTCCATGCTCGGCGGCGATGATAACGTTCACGGGCGCCCTCTCCACGAAGCCCTGGCCCAGAGCGGCCTGCGCCAGCGCTGGCGAGACGTCGTCCTCGAGCAAAGGCTCCAGGGCATGCTTATCGCTGATGTATCGGTATACGCCCTCCTTGAGGCCCTCGACCCCTCCTCTCTTAACGACGATGAACAGCTCCAAAGGGAAGGTGGCGCCCGCAGAAGGCACCGCCCTCAGCCCCCTCTCCGGCCCGGTTATGCCTTGAGCGGACCATAGGATGAGCGAGAGCTGATCGAGGCTTATAGGCTCTGAGCTGAAGCCTCTCACCGATCGGCGTCCTCGGATGGCCCTTTCCAGCGGGACACCGGAATCGGACGTCCGGGGGAGGTCTATGGGGCCGGATTCTCCGATCATGATACCACAGCACACTTATCACATGCCTCCCGCCACTTGAATTTTTTCAATCGAAAAGG
>PUJZ01000097.1 GCA_003550345.1 Methanomassiliicoccaceae archaeon | reverse complement strand
GCCTCGTCCACCGCGTCCATGCTATGCCCCATAAGCGCGTACAACGCTTCCGGGCCCATGGTCTCGTAACACCTCCAGTCGGAGGCGTCAGCGAACTGCTCGAAGTGCCGCCAGTCAGCGGCAAACACCCACGGGTTGGCGTCGGCCTGCTCGATATGGGCGGCCGCTTCATCCAGCCGATCCGCGTATCCCGTCCGGATCATACGCCGCCACCAACGGAGGGTTGTCCCGCTGACGGGGACGGTGTCGAACGCGGTATGGCGGGCACGCCGCCCCGCATTATCAAACGCCCACGACAAGTCCTCCTCCTCCAGCGGGAGGGGGAAGACGTCCCCTTCCGCCCACGGGCGGGAGACAACAATCTCCACGTCCGGGCGATCCAAATCTACAATGCGGATGGCATTGCCCTGCCGGGCAACGGCCTTGCCCTCGGGCAAAACATCGGCGGTGTATACCGCCGCCACCTGCATGTGGTGGTTACGGGGGGTGAAGGTGAACTCGTTGACGTGATACATCATGTATCTCCTTGTGTGACGTGTAAGTGGTTAAGTACAGCACCCGATGGTAACCGGTTGTTCGGTCGGGGGCAGGGGTGCGGAGCCACAAAGCTCTAAAAGTGCTCGACTCAGATAGCCGGTTATTTTCTAGGGCTAGGCATTAAATGCGCGAGCACTTTTAGAGCGTTGCGGGGAGGCGGCCGAGGGGGCGGCACCTCAAGGGCTTATCTCGTGCGGAGACTTTTTACCGGCTAAGACAGGGAGATAACCGGTAGAATGAGCGAACGAGGTTAGTGGGTTGCGGGGGTATTTAGTCAGGTCGGGGGCGAATTAGTCGGCCGAATTAGTACAAACCGGGTTCGTAAGTGCCTGATTTTGAACGAATTAGACAATTAGTACGATTTCAGGAGGATATACCCCCCCTAAAGGCAAAAATGCTTCGGGAATCTAAACGAGGGTCATTCTCATTTCGGAAGCATTTTGGGCGCTTTCGGGGGGGTGTCCATTTTATTTTGTACTAAATAGACTAATTGTACTAGAAAGGGAAAAGGTGCCGAGAAATCAGGCACTTACCCCTGTAAAGAATTAGTTTCCCACAGACTAATTCGGGTATTTTTTTGACTAGATGCTGAGAAATCAGCAACTTACGAACCCGCTACCGTCGGGTGCCGCCCCATTTAACCGGTTATTTGGGGTGCCGAGGCCGCCCGGGGCTCACAATGCCCTAAAGTCGGCGCCCATTTAATCGGTTGTGCGCCCCCCGGCCCCTCCGATGGGTCGTAAGGGTCTAAAGTCGGCGCACATTTAACGCACTACGAGCCCCGGAGCGTCGCCGCGAGGTCTTAATGCGTTAAAGGTGCTGGACTTGCTTTGCCCACTGTTGTCCGGTGTTGAGCGTGATAGGTGTTCACGCCGTAGGCGTGATAGGTGCCGGCCCCCGGAGGGGCCAGCCCTGGCTGGTGGTGGGTTAGGCGGCCTTCGGGGTGCCGGCCTTGTCGCGCAGCGCCTTCACCGCCTGGATCGCGGCTTCATATTCGGCTTTGCTCAGCTGCATTTCGGTTACCTGGCCTTCGGTGTCGACGTGCTGGAGCGCCCACTTTTGGGCGACTTTGCGCGGCCGGTCTTCGGCGCCCGCCTTCGGCGCGTTAGTGGCCTTGGTCGGCGCGGCCTTGCCGGCGGCCTTGCGCGCGGCGGCGGCGGCCTTGGTCTTTTCGCGCCGCGCCTTCAGCTTGTCGTGGGCTTCATCGGCGATGTTTTCGGCGTCAGCCGTTACCACTTCAAGCGCGGCTTTCTTGGCTTCGCGCTTGGTCGGCGCGGCCTTGCGCGCTTCCTTCACGGCCTTTTTGGCCTTCGCGGCCTTGCTATTGGTGGCGCTCATGGCGGCTTTGACAATGCTCACGTCAGACTGACGGCAGGCCGCCAGCAAGTCATCCCACGGCTGCCGATTGCCGTCCCCAGCAAGCTGGGTTGCTGCGCAGTAGGCGCAGCACTCGGCCAGAATTTGGTCGAGCCGTTCTCCCGTGGCGCGCAGAGTCTGGAGCTTTTTGGTGAACTGTGCAGGAGTCATCATGGTTATATACCTCGTTTGATTGATTCGGTGGTAGTGTGCGGCAGCACACAATAAAGCGCCCGAAGCTAAACACTCCGGGCGCTATGGTTCTATGCTGCCTTTTGGTTGTTCCCTACCGGTGCGCCTTGCGTTGCCATCCGCGCGCAGTACGGTAGGGTGTTTGGCCAAGGGACTACCGGACACCCGTAGGCGTGACCCCGATAGTGTTGCCGACACGCGTTTCCGCTTCCGCCCGAAGGCGAGGGCTTGTGTGAAGCCCCGCGGCCGTTAAGGTAGGCCCGTCCACCGCCGGCGGCTCACAGCCTGTCCCGGTATAGTAGGTGGCTGTGCAACCCACCCCCTATGGACCAACGCGTGCGCGTAATGCGTATATACAATAAGGTTCACCTCACACGCCACAACCCCATTTAGCCCCTAGTTAAATACTACACACCCCCATTCTCCTGTAAGCCTCTACGCCACATCCCTTCCAACCCACTAAGCCCTCTCTGACCCCTCCCCCCGAACCCGCTACCACCCCTACCCACAAAAATCCACAACCCTCCACCACCCCCTGTCAATGTCTAAACAGCCTCCTTGACCCTTCTACCACCTCGTGCTATTACGCGCTTATGAGTGACGAATACCGGACAACCGAAGACGACGCCCTCGACCGTTTGCTGCCCGCGAATTGCTCCCCCGGTGCAGTGGCTGAAGCGATGGAGGACCCGGAAGTGTTCGCCCAGGTGGCGCGGGGGGATCTCTATGTGCAGCTCGCGCTTATGCGGAAAGTCGCCGCCAGCCCCTCGTTCCCTGCTGCGCAGCGCCTGGATTACGCACGCTTCCTGGCTCGCATGGGCAAGGTCGAAAAGCCGGAGGTCGAGCAGAACGCGTTCTCGAATGTGCCGGCGATACAGATCGTCCTGCCTGGTGCTGGGCAGTCGACTCAGATCGGTTCTGCCGCTAAAGTGGTGAATCCGGAAGCAGAGGAAGCCTGATATGGCCTTCGAGGAACCTATTCGCCGTGCGGCGCCCTGGCATGCGTATATCCAGCAGGGTTCGACGTTCCAGCGGACCATCACGGTGCCGGGTCTCGACATGACCGACCTGTCTTTCCGCGGGCAGATCCGCCGCAATCACCGCTCCAACGAGGTGCTGGCGGAATACACCGTAGAGCTGGTGGAGCCTGATACAGTGCGGGTGTCGCTCGATGCTGCGGCGACTGCGTCACTGCCGGCTCGCCGGCGTCTTGTCCACGATGTGGAAGCCCACAACCCCGACGAATCCTTTGTTGCGCGTATCCTGGAGGGCCGTGTAACGGTCAGCCCGGAAGTGACGCGGCCCGTGATCTGACCTCGAGAGGACTGAACCATGCCCGCACCGACCTATATTGCTTCCGTCAAGGAAGCCCGCATGACCGCCACCCGTGATGAAGTCGCCGGCGGGTCAATCGAATTGCTCGCCGACAACGACGACGTTCTCGCGTATGTCGATCTGACCACCGCGGGCGGCACCGTGGCGGGTGACACCTGGACCCTGGAATTCGACGGCACGGGGACGGGCACGGCTGAGGCCGGTACGGGGACCGAGGCTACTTCGGCCCGGATCAACGACAGTGACGGCACCCCGACGATCACTGACCTCAGCGTGGGCGTCACGGGCTCCGGTGCGGCGGTCGAGCTGGACAACACGAGCATCGCCGAGAACCAGACCGTCGAGTTCACTGGCGGGACGATTGTTCACGCTCCGGATCCGGCGTAATGCTGCTCGGGGCCTGGTTCCTGATGGCCCTGCTGGCCACGGTGCTGTTCGGTGCCGTGGCGCGTGCAGGGTCGGGGGGTGTGTGAGTGACGACTGCACCGAATCCGATTCTTTCCGCATCCAAACCCGAGGGGACGCCAACTGATGACCGCATTCGAGAAGCGCAACTGGACCGCCGCCGATGCGCCCGTCTTGGCCGGGGAGCCCGGGAACCTTGTCTTTTTGCTCAAAAAGGTTTTTGTCGACGGATACGGCAGCGGCGATCAGTCCACCCCGCCCCTCCCGGGATGGGAAATGAAGATCAGCAGCGACGGATTGAAGTGCGCCCTGCGCTCTACTCACCAGCACTCGCCCGGATATTGGTTCCACATTGACGACAGCGACCCGCGGACAGCTTACGCCCACGGCGGCCAGGAGTTTACTGAGTGGGACAGTGACGGAGAGTGGGATTTGACCGCACAGTTCCCCACGTCTGCAGAAGACCCTGTGCGCATAGTAAAGTCTGAAACGGCCGATTCAACCTCGCGCATGTGGACATTCATCGCGGACGAACGAACCATATACATGAGCCTTTGCAGAGTCTCGGACGGCTATGAGTATTCAGAGGGGCGTCCCCGATTTGCGTTGTACGCAATAGGAGATGTGCAAGCCCACGACCCCCTGTTTGAAGACAAGGCGTGCATGCTCGTCGGTTACGGCGACGATTCGCCTGATGACGGCAATTTTATGGGTTCATCTGGG
The DNA here is from genome assembly GCA_003550345.1 of Methanomassiliicoccaceae archaeon. GTDB lineage: Archaea > Thermoplasmatota > Thermoplasmata > Methanomassiliicoccales > Methanomethylophilaceae > PWHV01. The sequence continues at coordinate 766 of PUJZ01000097.1, read as the reverse complement.
AGCCGCCTGGGTTGGCTCAATTTCCGCATGGATGAATCGGATGCCCGCAATCATGGCCGGCTTGCCTCTGCCCCGGAAGGCGAGCCATCCGGGGCTTTTAGGTCGGCGGTTTTCGATGACGCAATGACGGTAGGCCCCGGCTACGGCAGCATTGATTCGGCCATCGACTGGGGCCTCGAAAACGAAATCTATTTGGCCCCGATCATATTGTCCTCCCTCGACCGGCGCGGTGTGTTTATGGGCCAAGCCCGGGGCTTGCGGGCACCTATTGTCAACGCAGGAACAAAAGAGAGCGCCGAACTTTTAATGGGGCAACCGCCCCCCAGCGATCAAGACCCGGTAGTAACAAGAGAGATCAACGGTGATCACTACTTTGCCATGCCCTACAGCGTAACCGGGGAAGACCTCGGTGTGTTGTTTATAAAGGTGACGGATTGATGAACTTCAGGACGAAGGACTTTGCCATAGGGGATAGGTTCCACCACCGGGGAGGAACCGCGACACTAAGCGGGACAGTGGACGCTCCAACGGATGCGCGCCCCTATGTTGTAGCAATCGCCGGGGGCTCGGTATTCATAGCCGCTTCCGCCATCCCGCGAGACGGCGCCTGGAGCATGCGAGTCCCCGCGGGCGAACGATACCTCGTCGTCGTCGCAGACCGGGCGCGGATCCACGGCCCGTCCGCGCACTCCCATGTGGCGCCTGTAGTTTCCGGCCAATGACCCCCCACGGAGCAACCCATGCCCCTGATCTTTGAGGCCACCGG
>PUJZ01000033.1 GCA_003550345.1 Methanomassiliicoccaceae archaeon | reverse complement strand
TTGGCCGTCAATGCAGCTATTCTCTGCGACCGCCCCTCCGCCACATCCGTCGAGGCGGAGGACGGCTGGCACCGCCTGCCGCTGGGGGACCTGATATCCGGGAGGACCTCATGGGCCTGCGCAGGCTGATCGCCGCTGAGTCGATCGGGCACGGGGTGCTCTCCAGCGAGACGGCCTTCGTCGGCAGCGGAACGAGCGCCGGAAGGCGCGTGGAGGCCTCGGTGACCGTGCCGAGCGCCCTGCCCGACGGATGGGACCCGTCCTTCGCCTACCCTATGCCGATGGCCGCATTCAGCGAAAAGGAGATGCGGAGTGTGCCGGACGACCAGGACCTGATCATGTACAACCGGATGGATGCCCGCCTCCTATACGACGAGGCGCCGGCCTTGAGGGCGTACGAAGAGCCTTGGACGGCCTTCAGCGGAGAAGTGGTCCTGCAAAACGGGGAGGCTCTGCTCTTCGACGGCATCGTGCCCGGAGGGCGCGGGCGCCGCCTCCGCATGCTGTCGGTCCGCTTCATCGAGAAGCTGCCGCCAAGATGCGGGGCCTCCCTGCTGGTCTTCATCGGCGACATGGCCTTGCCCCAGGTGAAGGTAGGCCTCGAGGACCTGCGCTCGCGCGGCGGCATGCGGCCGCTGAACGCGTCGGTCCGCCGCGGGGAGAGGGTGAGGATGGTCCTCGTGGATGAGGACGGTACGTTGGCCGGACTGCCGTTGGAGGTGGAGCTGTCATGAATAAGGACGGTGCAGAAGAGGAGGAGGGCCGCCGCAGTGCGGAGGAGACCATGGAGGACAACGACGAGGGGGCCGAAGAGGAGGCCGTCGAGGAGGGGCCGGAGCAGAAGAGGGTCTATCTCAAGATCCCGAAGCCCGTCGACGAGATGAGCGAGGAGGAGCTGGACGCTTTCGCGGAGAGCGTGCTCAAGGCGCTGGCATCGAGAATGGGGAGCGGCCCGTCCAAGGACGAGGAGTGACCCCCTTGCATCGGGCCCATCGGCGCGCCGGGCGCACCCCCATGCCCATACGGGGCCGCGGGGAATCGTCCCGGCACATCAGGGGCCTCTACGACGGCTGCGGATGCGGCGGGCGGGTCACGGTGCGGGAGGCTCGTCATCATGCATCCTGTTGATGACCTCCTCCGCGGCCTCCTCGGCCTTTCGGGCCTCATCTTCCTGTCCCAGCTTCCGGAGCACATCGGATTTCCGGAAGAGGGTGAAGCTCGGGTCCTCCTCCGCCTCCGCTATCAGAATATCGCATGCCTCCAAGGCCTTGTGGTACCAGTCCGCATCGCCGGTGAGGTCGCCGAGCCCCGATAAGGCATCCACGGATTCGGGGAAGAACGAAATCGCCTCATGGTACCGGGCGGCGGCCTCCTCTTTCCGCCCCAGGGAGCTGAGGGCCTCCCCGGCCATGTTCAGCACGAATGCGTCATCCGCATGCTCCTCCAGGACCTGCTCCAGCTCATCCAAGGCCTCCTGCGGCATGCCATCGTTGATCAGGGCACGGGCCTTGATGATCCTCATCTCGGCATCATCGCGTTCCGAGAGGAAGCGGTCGCAGGTCTTTATGCACGAAGCGTGGTCTCCGAGCAGGGCATACACATCAGCAAGGTAGCAGAGGAGGTCGGGATGGCCGGGCTCCTCCTCCAACGCCTTCTCCAGGAGGGGTGCGGCCTTTCCCATCTGCATGCTCTTGAACACGGATAAGGCATAATCGTGGAAGGAGGAGAACGAATCGGGGTCGATGGCGATGGAGCGGTCGAAGCATTGCTCCGCCTCCTGGTGTCGCCCCATGATCGCAAGCACATCACCTTTCCGCTCCCAGATGCCCGCCTCCTCCGGATGGGATGAGAGGATGTCGTCGCACTCCTTCAAGGCGCCCTTGAGGTCGTGCACCGCCACCATGCAATCCACCAACAGCTTCCGCAGACGGGGGCTGGAATCGTCATCGGATACGCGCCTCAGCCCGTTGAGGGCGGACCCGTAGTGACCGAGGATGTAGTCGGTGAACGCCTTCTCCATTATGATTTCCTCATCGTCCGGTGCGATATCCAAGGCCATCTCCAGATATCTCTTCTGACCGAGCTCGTCACCGTCCATGCAGCAGAGGTCGGCATAGGCCTTGAGCGCCGGGACGCTCCTCGGGTCAAGCTCCAGCGCCTTGTCGAGGCTCCCGTACGCCTCTTCCATCATCTCCGATTCCATCTCATTGGACGCTTTCAGAAGCCACAGGTCGACATTGCGGGGCTTGAGCGATATGGCCTTCATGCTGTAGGCGGTGGCTTCATCGCCCCTACCCAGGTCGACGAGGGTCTTGGCGGCAACGCACAGAAGCTCGATGTCCTGGGGGAACATCTCCAGGCCCGCGAGCACCTCCTCCATCGCATCATCGGACCGATTCAGTAACTTGAGTGCCAGCGCAGTCATGATGAAAGGCTTGTTGGATGGCGGGGATGTCTCCTTCATTTTCTCTATGCAAGGTATGGCGAGCTCGAACTGACCGGTGTCCATGAGGGCTTCGGCCTTGATGTCGATCGCCTCCGGGTCGTCGGGGAAGGTCGCCAGGACCTCGTCCATCTTGGATATGAGGCCCATGTCGTCACCTTTGTCATAGAGCCTGTTCCCCTCGTTCATCAGTTTCTTGCGGTAGGCCTCGGTCGGCTTCGGGCGGCGCATTATCAAGGATTCACAGTGTAGTATTTGGAACATTCGCAATCCGATCTGAAGGGTTGGTCCCATCCAAGGTTCATCCTTGTAATTCGACGCCTGTTCGATGACGTTCAGAGCACATCCTCGTCCGTCGTGATCTTGGTCGATGACGGCGACATCCCTCATCGGCGTTCCAAGCGTAGGTGCCACCTCCACCGGCCGCCACCTCCCCCTGATGACGGGGGTCCGCCACCAGGACCTGGGGGCGCTGATAGAGGAGGGGCCGGGGATGAGCATGCCCATATTCACCCGGCAATGCTCAAACCCGAAGGAGAAGAGCGAGAGGCGCCGTCCCACGCTGGGGCGGTTCATTGAGCGGCACAGGGACGATGATCACATCATGGACCTCACGCCGGTTGAGCCTGAAGGACAACATGACGCGCGTCCTGAAGAGGGGAGGGGGGGCGGCGGTGATCATTGGCCCCTCCTGAAACATAATGAGAAGGGGTTTTTTTATTATAACCGGCGAAAGGCGGTGCGCAAACGCTTGAATGATGGTCTGGAGGGGCTCTTGGTCGAGGACGTAATGCTGGACACCGAGTGCTTCCGCCGCAGCCGTTCCCGGGGAAGCTTGCATGTGGACATCGGTGGCAGGAGGAAGGAGGGTCCGCCGGCATGACGACGGGCAACATGGCGGATAAGGGGGCGCTAGACCGTGCTGAGCGGTATTATGCGACGTCCGAGAAGCTCCACCGGCCGATGTGTCGGGCGCATCAGGACCGTTGTATGCCTTACCCCCGTCCGGAATGCGACGGCGTTCATGCTGCGACCACCGGGCATCGGACCGACGGCCGCCGATGCCTCACTCCTCCGTTCACTACGGCGCCATTGCGAGGACGCTGAGAAGCGCACGATCGCGCCTGACGATGTTCGAGCTCACAGCCCGTCGATGGCATCGGACGACGATGATGAGGACATCCGGTCGGAGACCGCCCTGACGGCGATGAAAAGCACCGGAGTCAGTAAAGCGAGGGGGATGTTCCCGAGGAACAGATGGGCGATCATGAGGCCGATGATGCCCTTCACCCCGTGCTCGTCCTTGAGATCGCCTACGGTGAATCCACTGTCACGGTTGAGATAGGCCACGATGGCGACGGTGATGACCGTCACCACCAGTCCCGAGGGGTCCAGGTCCACTACGCCCAGCATCCCGCTGACTATGACCTGTGCCAAAGCCTGGATCATCACGATGCAGACCACCGCGGATATGGCTATCCCTATGAGGTCGTCCACAAGGTCCCTCCCGCGCTCCATCAGATCCATCGGCCATGCATCAGATTCCCCTATATAATCGTTATCCGCTCGTCTGCACGCATGCGGTTTGCGGGATGGTCGGCAGGCATCGCTGACGAGCGTTCACCGGTGCACCGGGCGCCACTGGTGGAGCGCTGCGGCGACGGCCGTGTTCGCAAGCGCCAGCACCAGCAGCAGGAAGTGCGCCTCGTCCTTCGGAGGGACATCGATGGCGATGACGCTGATGAACGCCGCCGCGTTGGCCACCGCGTGCGCCGCCGTGGCCCAGAGGGCGTTGCCGGAATGCTCGCGGAACCAGCTGTAGACGAAGCGGAAGGCGAAGAAGTAGAGCAGCAGGATCGCGAGCAATTCCAAACGCAGAGGCACAAGGTCCACGAACTGGTCCGTCCACAGGTAGAAGGGCAGGTGCCAGACGAACCATATGACGGATATCGCCGAGACCTTGACCAGGTATTGGGCGCCGATCTTGCCGTAGAGCCATCCCGCCCAGGTGAGCTCCTCCATGAAGGACTGCACCAGCGTTATAAGCAAAATCAGGGGCAGCACCAGCAGGACCTGGAGAAGCAGCGCGGCATCGATGGTGGCATCGGACATCAGGCTGTTGGTGACCATGGTCAGCACTCCTATGATGAGAAGATATGCCAGCAACAGCAGTGCGTATAGACGCTTGTCGCCGAGGTCGCGGTGGACGGCGATGTCGCGCAGCGACTCGCCTTTGAGCTTGATGAAGACGAGAGGGAGCACCAGGGTGCTGAAGAGGAAGAAGAAGGCGGTGGCATCCTCGCCAATCGTCTGATGCAGCAGATATCCGCCGCCCCATACCCATGCCAGGAGCAGTGCGACAAAGAGGATAGTCTCCCTGCTCAGCATAGCCGCCTGCATCTCCTCTTTGGCTTCGATCGTTTCCTCCACAGCAAAGCCCCCATGCATCAGAGCATCGGTCCAACCCGCTGAGAGTCGGATTCAGCCTAAATCGGGTTTACGTAAATAAAATTATGCAGTCTCTCCTTGCTAGAGCTTTTAATAACGGTGCTGTGAAGCATCCTGCTCGATGCATGGACACTGAGCGACGATGACCTTTTCTACAATCCGCTAGTCCTTGATACTTTGTCAGCGCCAGCGCCTGGATGCTACTGACTTGAATTCAAGGAAGCGCTCATCGCTCAAACCGCATCCGCCCAAGGGCTTCCTGTCGTTGTCATGATGGTCCGAGCCGCCGGTCACGCAGAGGTCCAGCCGAGAGGCGCATCGCAAATATCCGCGGATCTGCTCATCATTATGCTTCGTGTAGAATACCTCGATGCCGTCCAGGCCCATCGCCTTGTAGCTGGCGATGTCACTCTCGCTTATGCTCCGGTCGCCTTTCTGATGGCCAGGATGGGCTATTACGGCTATGCCTCCGGCGTTG
>PUJZ01000061.1 GCA_003550345.1 Methanomassiliicoccaceae archaeon | reverse complement strand
GCCTCGGCAACTTCCTCTCCGGACTTGAGCCGACTGTTTTCATTCTGCTGGCCATATTGGTTTCCGTACTGATCACGAAGAGGCTGATTCTTCCTTTGCTCATAGGTCTAGGATTCTATTTCATATACTGGATGGGTTATTGGCACAGTGCCATCACGACATTGAATATGGTGTTAATCGCCACTATCGTGGCGATAATCATCGCAGTGCCGGTGGGGATATGGGCCGCTAAGAGCGAAAAAGCGAACCCGGCCGTGAAGGCGGCCATGGACTTCATGCAGACCATGCCCGCTTTCGTCTACCTTATCCCGGCTGTCATATTCTTCGGTCTGGGTGTTGTTCCTGGCACAGTGGCAACTGTGATATTCGCCCTGCCGCCCACCGTGAGGCTGACTAACCTCGGCATAAGGCAGGTGCCGACGGAAATGAACGAGGTCGCGGATTGTTTCGGATCGAGCGGATGGCAGAAGCTCACCAAGGTGCAGCTTCCCATAGCAATGCCATCTATAATGGCCGGAATAAATCAGACCATTATGCTATCACTCTCAATGGTGGTCATAGCCGCCATGATCGGCGGCGGAGGCCTGGGAGGCGACATCGTGAGATCATTGTCCCGCGTTGATGTCTCTCTGGGCTTCGAGGCCGGTCTGGCAGTTGTGATACTCGCCATGATCCTGGACAGGCTGTCCCAGTCGTTCAGGACACAAGAATGAGCGCGTGACGCTCATAAACGGAGGTAATGAAAATGGAAACAAAAACAATAGCCGTAGTGGCAATAGCGCTGGTATTGGTCGGTGCTGTAGTCTTCACAGTCGCCGAGGCGGAGGCTGAGCCGGATGTGAAGATAGGCATGGTCAATTGGGCCTGCGCCACCGCTTCCAGCAACGTATTGGCGTTGGTTCTGGAAGAGGAGGGCTACAATGTCGAATTGGTCGACACTGAGGCCGGTATAATGTATACTGGCCTTGCCCAAGGTGACACACATGTTACCACCACAGCCTGGCTCCCATTCACCCACGCTTCATACTGGGATGTCTATGGGGACCGTCTGACTGAGGTGAACAAGAACATACCCGGCGGTGCGAAGCTCGGCCTGGTCGTTCCTGACTACACAGCTGAGGAGCTGAAGAGCAACGGCAACGCCAGCATCGCCGATCTGAAGGCCCACGAGGACGAGTTCGGCAAGGAGATCATTGGCATCGATGCGGGCGCTGGCATAATGGAGGCGGCCAACGACGCACTGGATGACTACAACCTTGATGGTTGGGAGGTCGTTGAAGGCTCCGATGCTGCCATGGTGGCTGCCCTGAAGGCTGCTGTTGATGCTGAAGAACACATCGTCGTGACCCTCTGGGACCCCCACTGGGTGTTCGCAGCCGTTGACGGCCTTGTGTACCTCGAGGACCCCGAGCTGTCCATGGGCGAGGATGAGTACATAGCCACCCTCGTCAACACTGAGTGGGCTGATGATGCTGCCAATGAGGACGTCATGGCCATCATCACCGCCTTCGAGTGGACCATGGATGACATAAACGAGGTCATGCTCTATCAGGATGAGCACGGCGTCGTTGAGGGCGCCCAGATGTGGATCGATGAGAACAGAGAGAAGGTCGACGGCTGGCTAGGCAACTGATAGCCTAGAAGGCAACAGGCCGCTCTGTTGAGATCAAACCATTTACCTTTTTAAACTTTTATTACTCTATTTTTATTACACATATAGATATATAGCAACACGATAAATGGCACCCCGTCAGAATGCAGTGAAGGCATACCGTGTTCAGTGAAATCGATTCCCATGATGATTCGTACCAGATTGTTACCCATGAATAGAAAAGATGAAAACATCCACAATTGTTCCATCTGAATTCGCCTACTGGTCCGTCAATAACATAAATATGGATACAATAAATTCCGCAAACTGGAAGGCGGCAATTCAACTTATACCACAAGATACGGCACTACATCCCTAATCACTGACTCTCGTCGGAATAGAAAGGCCGAGAATGGTAGTTCTGCTCACTAAGCCCTTCTTTAGATGTTCACGGAGTCAACGACGACAACACTATCACTAAAAAACTAATCTGGAGTTTGAAGATAACCGATGAGGCTAGTCAGGAGCTCAGCCATTCAATATTCACTTGCTGATTCTTCCAACATAATCGGAAACAGCGTTCATGGCGTCTGCAACGCTTTTTGGATCTCCGCCCCCGCCCTGGGCGAAGTCAGGCTTTCCGCCGCCCCCGCCGCCGACCACGGACATTATCTCCTTGAGCAGCTCGCGGCAATCGATGTCCACGTCCTTGCTGCGTGACACGAGGACCCTCGGCTTAGGGTAGGCCTTGGCCACGACCGCGACCACGCCCTGCTGCGATGACAACGTCTTGGAGATCTCGTCGATGTCCTCGCCCTCCTCGGCGATGTGGCACACCACCTTTATCCCTCCGACGTCGACCGCCTTGGACATGAGGTCGCCGCTGGCGTTCTGGCTCATCTCGCTCTTCAAGGCCTCGAGCGCCTTCTGGGCGCTGCGCAGCTCGCTCCTCGTCCTGACGACGGCCGCCTTCACGTCGCGGCGGGGGACGTTCAGCTCCTCACTGATGGCCGCCACCGCGTCGCGGTCCTCCTGCATGGCCTTGACGGCGGCCATGCCGGAGACGTACTCGATGCGCACCACGCCGTCCTGGATCCTTTTCGATCGTGTAATGCGGATGGGGCCTATCTTGCCGGTGCGGTCCACGTGCAGGCCTCCGCAGGCCTCCGCGTCCACCCCCGGGACGCTGACCACGCGAATCATCTTGCCCGGTACCGCCCCTCCCTGGTAGAGGCGGAATCCGTACTTCTCCTCCGCCTCATCCCGGGATATGGTCTCTATCACCGTGGGGATGTCGTCCATCACCGCGCGGTTGGACTCCTCCTCTATCATGAGGATCTGCTCGTGGCTGAAGTTCTCGTAATGGGTGATGTCCAGCCTGGCGCTCTCCGTTCCTTTGTTGGCGCCCGCCTGCCATATGTGGTTGCCGAACATCCTCTGGCAGACGCCGTTTATCACATGCGCCGCGGTGTGGTGGCTCATCAGCTGCCGGCGGCGCCCGAGGTCGATGGACCCGCGCACCCGGTCGCCCTCCTTGAAAGAGTGCCCGGGGACGGTGTGGAAGACCGTCCTCCCTGATTTCACCACCTGCTTCACAGGAAGGCCGCCGATGCTGCCGAGGTCCCACTCCTGGCCCCCGCCCTCGGGGTAGAAGGCGGTGCGGTCGAGGACGACATCGTCACCGATCGCGGCCACAACCTCGGCATCGAACTCGGACTCCTTCATGTCCTCATAGTATATCGGATAGGTCTCGGGCAGCCCGCTGGGCAGCCCGCTGGTCTCATCAGTGCCCTCGGGGGCGGCCTCGTGCCTAGAGGTGACCTGGATGTAGAAGTCGTCGGGTATCTCCACCGGGAAGTCGGCGAACTCCGCCACGATCTCCGGGTTCAGCCCGTGGGAGTCGTAGAGCTCGATGAGCTTCTCCCCTCCTATGCCCTCCCCGGGAGCAAGGTCCTTAGCCAATCTGCTAACGAGCTGCCTTCCGCGGGAAAGGGTGTCATGGTAACGGTCCTCCTCCACATCGACGAGGTTGAGGATGTCCTCGCGGTTCCCCCCGATCTCGGGTATAACCTCGGCGAAATGGTCGACCTGCTTGGCCACCACCTCGGACAGCCTCAGGCTGAGGCCGAGCTTGCGCATCGAGCGCAGCGCCCGGCGCACCAGGAGGCGGGCGAAATAGCCCTCCTGCACGTTGGAGGGCACCACCGCGTCGTTCAGCATCACTGCCAGCGCCCGGGAGTGGTCGCATATCACGTAGACGTCCTCCAACGGGCCGACGGTGGCCATCAGCTCGTCGTAGCTCATCCCCAGCCTCGCGGCGGTGTCCTCGCGGATGCGGCGTATGTCGGCGGCGGTGCGCGCGTTCGTCATCCCCGCGACCTTGGCGTACTCCTTCATAACCCGCGGGTCGTAATCGATGCCCGCCAATCCCTTGAGCTCCTCGACCACGCTGCCGAAAACGGCCTCATAGGCGGAGGAGCTCCCCTGCGAGACCCAGCATATCCTCTCCAGGCCGTAGCCGGTGTCCACCACCTGCATGTCCATCATCTCGCGGCCCTCCGGGGTCTCGCGGTACATCATGAACACCAGGGTGGCCACCTCCACGCCGTCGAGTATGACCTCGAGGCAGGGGCCGGAGTTGCCTCCCCCCTCCCACCACTCCTCGATGTAGCGTAGCTTCCCCGGCTCGGTTCCCAGCCTCTCGGTGAAGAAGCGGTGGCAGAGCTCGGCGGTCTTCGACTTGAAGTATATCTCCTCGCGGTCCTTGCGGTTGAACACATGGTGCGCGAGCATCTCGAAGAAGGTGAAGTGCCTGCCCGTCTTGCCGACGTTGTCTATGTCATTGAAGCGGACGCAGGTCTGCGATATGGTCAACGGGTTGGCGGGCGGCTCGATCGTCCCGTCGATCACGTAAGGCTGGAAATCGTATATCGATGCCTGCGTGAAGAAGACGTCGTTCCTCCAGCGGGCGACGATCGGATAGCGCGCGATGCGCTCATGCCCGTTCTCCTCGAAGAAGGAGAGGAAGGCCTCGCGGGTCTGATGCAGGTCCATGGGCGAGTCCATGGGCGGATCGCCGATGAACGAGTACTCGTCGCAGGGGGGCTCGCCGCATGTCCCCCATTCCTCCAACGACCAGAAGGCGCGGCCGCATTCCGGGCACGATTGCCTGATGAATCCGTTGTCGTTGAAGAACTCGAGGTCGAAGTCCGATTCCCTCATCCTCCGCAGTATTGGAAGGTCGCTATTTAACCTTTCCATGCACTGGATTCACACCAGGAGCTCACGGTTGCGGGAGTAGTCAACCGCCATGTCTATGACCGTGGGAACGTCGTTGCGCCTCGCCTCCTCCAGCGCCGCCGGGAGCTGCGACGGCCTCTCCACGCACACTCCCGCGGCGCCCATGGACTCCGCCACCTTGGCCATGTCGTTCCTCCCAAGGCGGTAGGCAGGGCAGCCGCCGATGGCCAGCTCGTGCCTGGTCTCGATGAGGCCGAGGGCGGCGTCGTTCCACACCAGCACCGTCACCGGAACGTCATTCTCAACGGCGGTCTGCAGCTCTCCCAGGCACATCATCAGGCCGGCGTCGCCGGTGACGGCGATGCAGTTCTTCTCCGGGGAGGAGAACTTCACCCCCATCGCCCCCGGCAAGCCTATCCCCATCGGTATCATGCCGTTGCTGATCAGCACCTGCCCCTCGCGGCGGCAGGGGAGGTACTCGGCGATCCACAGCATATGCGCGCCCACATCGGAAACGAGGACATCGTCCTCTTGCATGAAAGAGTCAAGGTCCCGCAGTATGGACAGCGGGTCCATGCCCTGCCCGGCGATGATGCGCCTCGACATATGGGACATGACCTCATCCCGCACGCGCGCGGCCCAGTTGCCCCCCCGCCTCACGCCCTCCAACGATGACAGCGTCGCAGCGAGATCGCCCGTCGCCGGGACCGGCAGGTAGCAGGGCACGTCCTGGGGGGCATTGGCGCTGAGGTGGAGCACGTCCTTCCCCCCGTCAGGGTTCCATATGGAGGGCTGGAACTCCTGCTCGTCGTAACCGACGGTCACCACCAGGT